>JANXWI010000018.1 GCA_025351205.1 Deinococcus sp. | reverse complement strand
GGAAGAACCGCTGAACGTGGCCGCCGTTCTGGAGGGCCTACAGGGAGTGGTGTTGCTCGACTGTCTGAGCCTGTGGGTCAGCAACCTGATGCTGCGCGGAGATTCGGACGAGGCCATCGTGCAGGCCGCTCACGACCTGATGCGTGTACAGCGGCAGCGCGCTGGTTCACTCGTCGTGGTGAGCAACGAGGTGGGTCTGGGTATCGTGCCCGACAACGCTCTGGCCCGGCGCTACCGCGATACCCTCGGCTGGGTCAATCAGGTGGTGGCCGAGGCCAGCAGCGAGGCGTGGCTGGCGGTGAGCGGGCTGCCGATGAGGCTGAAGTAGGACAGGAGCTTGTGGCGTGTGGTTTGTGGCCTGTAGAAACGGCCCTCGCACGCCAGAGCATCATGCCTGAAAGTAAATCCGGCAGGCCAACCGCGCCGCGTCCATATCGCCACCCGCTTTTTCCCACAAGCCACACGCGACAAGCCACAAGCAATCCACCCGGAGAACCCATGACCCATACCGATCAGAGCACCTTCCAGGCCCTCCTCGCCTCCATCCAGCCCGCCGACGCCGCCTCCATGCAGGCCGCCCGTGAGCGGCAGGCCCAGCTGACCAAGCCTGCCGGGGCGCTGGGCCTGCTCGAAGAGCTGAGCGTGCGGCTCGCGGGCGTGTTCCGGACGGCCACGCCCCATCCACGCGGCGCTGCCGTGATCGTGGCGGCGGGCGACCACGGCGTGGTGCAGGAGGGCGTGAGCGCCTATCCGCCCGAGGTGACGCCCGCGATGGTCGCCAATTTCACTGCCAGCACCCCGTCTGGAATGGGTGGCGCGGCGGTCAATGCCATCGCCCGCACGGTGGGGGCGCGGGTCTATGTGGCTGACGTGGGCGTGAACGCCGTGCTGCCAGACTCTCCGGCGCTGGAAAACGTGAAGGTGCGAATGGGCACGCGCAACCTGCGGCTGGAAAGCGCCATGACCAGGGAAGAAACCCTTCAGGCCGTGCTGGCAGGTTCCGAGCTGGCGGGGCGAGCCATCGCAGACGGCGCAGACCTGATCGTGCCGGGCGAGATGGGCATCGGCAACACCACGCCCGCCAGCGCCATCACCGCCCGGATGCTGGGGCTGGACGTGCGGAGCGTGACCGGACGCGGCACCGGGGTGGACGACGCCACACTTGAGCGCAAGCAGCAGGTCATTGCCGACGCCCTGGCCCGTGAAGGCAGCGCTGCCACAGACCCGCTGGGCGTGCTGGCCGATCTGGGCGGCCTGGAGATCGCCTTCATGCTGGGCGTGATGCTCCGGGCCGCCTCGGAGCGCCGGGCCACCGTGCTGGACGGCTTCGTGGAGGGCAGCGCCGCCCTGGTGGGTGCGGCGTTGGTTCCGGCCCTGCGGGACTACCTGTTCGCGGCGGGAGAGTGCGCCGAGACCGGACACGCCGCGCAGCTGCACGCCCTGAACCTGACCCCGATGTTCCGGCTGGGCCTGCGCCTGGGCGAGGGCACCGGAGGCGTGCTGGCCCTGCCCCTGATCCAGAGCGCGGCGGCCACCCTGAGAGAAATGAGAACCTTTGCCGAGGCGAGCGTGCCGGAGCGGGGGTAGAGGAGAGAAACCAGCTTTATTCGGTTGCCCCCTCGTACAGAATCAGCGAGGCGTCAGGGTTTTGGTGGGTTTCAAAAATACAACGGATTGGCCGGAATCCGTATGACCGATGGTGCCGACGGTTTTTTGAACCTGTTGAGCAGGAATCGGAAAAACATCGTTCAGGACGCTCAGCCTGCTCACCCCCTCCCAACCTCCCCCCTCAAGGGGGAGGGGCTGAAGGCCAAGTGGGAGGGCATTCATCACGCCAAAGCTCTGGGTTAACAACTGGTCGTCAGAATGAATTGGCAACTTCAAACAACAGCTTCCACACAGCCTTCGGCGAATCAAAGCCGCGCCCAGGCAATTCCGTGGCTGAGGCGAACGTTCAAGCCTTCCAGCGTAGATAAGCGGATTTCCGCCTTCCAAATCAATAAAACCAGGGTCAATACCCCGCTGGATGCGCCAACGTGCCTTCCAGATAGCGCAGCGCTTGACGTTCTTCTAAGCTCCCCTACCGCTCTGACCAAGGACGCGTTGATCAGTCTAGTAAGAGGGCGGGCCGCCCCGACCGACCTGCCAGCCGCCCCGGCGGGGGTGGGGGAAAGCATAAAGCCAAAGCACAACAGAACCCTCCAGCCTAAACACTCGCCAGCGACAGCGCCTGCATCATGCGCCCCACCGCATCCAGTTCGTCCTGCACCACGCTGTGCGGCATCCCCGGATACACGCGGGCGTCCACCTGAGCGTTCAGCGCGGCAAACACGGCGGCGCTCTCCTCGAAGCGGGCGTGCGGAATGTGCGGATCAACGTCGCTGTTGCCCATGAACATCGGCGTGCCCTCAAGGTCGCCCGCGTGCTCAAGCGTGATCAGCCCGCCGCTGAACACGAACACGCCGCCGTAACGCCTGGGGTGGCGGGCCACGTACTCGCTCACCAGACAGGCCCCCTGCGAGAAGCCGCCCAGCATGACCCGCTCGGGCGGGATGCCTGCCGCCGCCAGCTCGGCCATCAGGGCGGCGATGCGGGCCAGGGCGGCGTCCAGCTGCGGCTGATTCTGCTCCACCGGGACCAGGAAACTCTGCGGATACCAGGTGTTGCCCGGCGCTTGCGGGGCCAGGTACGCGTACACCGACTGGTTCCACTGCTCCCCCAGACTCAGGATGTCGGTGGCCGTGCCGCCGCGCCCATGCACCAGGATCATGGCGACGCGGGCCTGGGTCAGCGGGCGGCCCGCACGCAGGGTATCGGGGTCGCCCTGCACGGCAGACACTGCCGCCCCGCCGGAGGTGCCCCCGCCGATCTCGCTACCGTACTCGCGGTTCACGATTCGCGGCACGCGCCGTTCGATCTCGTCCCGCTTGGCCTCGAACCAGTTCGGCAGCTTGAGGGTGCTGCCCAGGCGCTCCACGCTCTCGTCGTCGTCGAAGCCGGGGGCGTCGGTGGCGATCTCGAACAGCACCCCCCCTTGCTCCCGGAAGTAGATGCTGTGAAAATACTGCCGGTCCTGCACCGGGGTGGCGCTGTAACCCGCCGCCCGCAGCTGCGTGAGGTACTCGGCCTGCTCGGTGTCGTCGATGGTCCGCAGCGCGACGTGGTGAATGCTGCCCGCCCCGAAGGTGCCTCTGGGCTGGCCCCGGCGCTCCACGGCGTCCAAGCACAGGCCCACGCCCGCCCCGGCCCCCTGATAGCGGTAACGCACCCCACCCACGCCGCTCGTCTGTGCATCCGGCTCGCTGCCAATCGCCTTGAAGCCCAGTTGCCCCACCAGCAGGTCGTGAATGGGCTGGTGATCGTCCACCCACAGCGTCACGCTGTGAAAGCCGTGCAGCGCGTGCTCGGCGGGCACGGGCGCCTCTGTCCAGGGGCGGGGCACCTCCAGACCGTCGTCGGCCAGCAGCTCGATCCAGGTGCCGTCGGGGTCTTCCAGGCCCAGGACCGTCTGCCCGAAGCGCACGCTCTCGGAGACGGCAAATCCCTGCGCCGCCAGGTGCCCTCGCCAGAACTCCAGGCTGGCCGTGTTCACGCTGTAGGCCGTCGCCACCGCCTCGCCGTTGCCGCGCACGCCGCGCACGGCACCCTGCCAGGGAAAGTGCGTCATGATGGTGCCGGGGCTGCCCACCAGGTCGCCGTAATACAGGTGATAGGTGCCGGGGTCGTCGAAGTTGACCGTCACCTTGACCATCCGCTGCCCCAGCAGGACGCTGTAGAAGTCGACGTTGCGCTGGGCGTCGGCGGCCATCACCGTGACGTGGTGCAGGCCCTGAACAGGATTCTTCATGCGTTCAGTAAACCCCTTGATGTTAAACTATATTGCAATCCGTCCCACCTTGCGGACGCCTGTTTCTTAACCTTCGGCCTGAAGAGACAGGCCCAGTTTCTTGCTCAGCGAGGCCAGGTCTTTCAGCTCCCCCGGACTCAGGGCGGCGAACACGCCCAGCACGTTCAGAACGTGCTTGGGCATCAGCAGCTCGATCAGTTCATGGCCCCTCTCGGTCAGCGAAACGGTCATCACGCGGCGGTCTTTCAGGTCGCGCTCACGCCCCACCAGACCGTCGCGCTCCAGGTTGTCGATCACCATGGTCAGGTTACCGCTGGAACGCAGGATCTTGTCGGCGAGCTGGCGCTGGCTGAGCGGCCCCAGGTGGTGCAGGGCTTCCAGCACCCCAAACTGACTGATGGTCAGGTTGTGCGCCGCGAGGTGGCGGTTGGCCCGCACCTCCATCGCGTGGGCCGCCCGCCAGACCTTGATGTAGGCGTCCAGCGCCGCCCTTTCCTCGGCAGAGCCGCTGTACCGTGTCGACATACCTGATTCATCTTACGTGGTTACGCCCAGAAGACAAGTTAAGCAGAAGGTAAGTTAAGCAGAAAACAAGTTAAATTGAGCAACACTGAATGAAGTGCAGTGGCCGTGACGTGTGACCCTTGAGCCGAGCAGTCGTCGGGCGCGGCCTGTCTTGACCCCCGGCCCCTCATCGGGGCCGATGCCTGTAAAGTGTAGGAATGACGCAAACTCTGGAAGATGGGCAGGCGGCGCGGCAGGCAGGACAATCCGACATCGGCGTGGTGGGCCTGGCGGTCATGGGCGAGAACCTGATTCTGAACATGGCGAGCAAGGGCTTCAGGGTCTCGGCCTTCAACCGCACCGTGAGCAAGGTGACCGATTTCGTGGAGGGCCGCGCCAGGGGGCAGGGGCTGCTCGGCGGGGGCGTCGTGGGGGCCTACGACCTGCCGCAGCTGGTGTCGCAGCTCAAGAAGCCGCGCAAGGTGATGCTGATGGTCAAGGCCGGGCCAGCCGTGGACAGCTTTATCGAGGCGCTGATTCCGCTGCTGGAGCCGGGCGACATCATCATCGACGGCGGCAACACCCACTACCCCGACACCGTGCGGCGAGAGGCGGCCCTGCGCGAACAGGGCCTGTACTTCATCGGCACGGGCGTCTCGGGGGGCGAGGAGGGTGCCCTGACCGGCCCCAGCATCATGCCCGGCGGCAGCCCCGAGGCCTGGGAGGCGGTGAAGCCGATCTTTCAGGGCATCGCGGCCAAGGTGGCGGACGGCACGCCCTGCTGCGACTGGGTGGGTGAAGGCGGCGCCGGACACTTCGTGAAGATGGTGCACAACGGCATTGAGTACGCCGACATGCAGATGATCGCGGAAGCCTACAGCCTGCTCCGGGGCGAGTTGGGCCTGGAGAGCGCCGCCATCGGCAGGATTTTCGAGGAATGGAACCGGGGCGAACTCGACAGCTACCTGATCGAAATTACAGCCGACATTCTGAGCAAGGTGGACGACGAAACCGGGCAGCCGCTGGTGGACCTGATTCTGGACACCGCAGGCCAGAAGGGCACCGGCAAGTGGACCAGCACCACCGCGCTCGACGTGGGAAGCCCGGCCATGACCATCACCGAGGCGGTGTACGCCCGCGCCATCAGCGCCCTGAAAGACGAGCGGGTGGCGGCCAGCCGGGTGCTGAAGGGGCCGGAGCAGCAGCCCGCACCGGACGGCGCCGAGGCCCAGGCCGAGTTCGTGGAGCAGGTGCGCCGGGCGCTGTTCGCCTCCAAGATCGCCGCCTACGCCCAGGGCTTCCAGCTGATGAAGCTGGCGGCGGCGGAAAACGGCTGGGAATTGGATTTCGGGAGTATCGCCATGATGTGGCGCGGCGGCTGCATCATCCGGGCAGCGTTTCTCGACGACATCAAGGCCGCCTACGACGCACAGCCGCAGCTGGGCAACCTGCTGCTGGCCCCGCACTTCGCTGAGATCATGGCGAGCCATCAGGGCGCGTGGCGTCAGGTCATCTCGGCGGCGGTGCTGGGCGGCGTCTGGGTGCCCGCCTTCAGCTCGGCGCTGGCCTACTACGACGGCTACCGCAGCGAGCGGCTGCCCGCCAACATCTTGCAGGCGCAGCGCGACTACTTCGGGGCGCACACCTACGAGCGAATTGACAAACCGCGAGGCGAGTTCTTCCACACCAACTGGACCGGACGCGGCGGCACCACAGCCAGCAGCACTTACAACGTTTAAAGCTGAGGAGAATGTGTTTTGCAAGAGGTGAAGGCGTGACAAAATGGGTACGGTTAGGATTGGCATTGGTAGTGGCTGGAATCTACGAAACTGGAGGAGCAGGGAACACTAAAGAAACTCTACCCCCTATAGAAAGCTACCTAAGTCCAGAAATCGTAGATACCAAGCCGATCTCTTGGTTGTACAACCAATTTGGAAGCGAGTTATCTCGGGGTGCAATAATATTCAATAAAACGCCATATTATACTGAGTATCGGAACGGTAATCAGCAAATCATCAAAGTAGAAAAATCATATTATGAAACAGGCGGCCAGTTTAATTGTCGAGCTTATCCTCTTTCGAAAGCCGATATATTATTTTACGAGTCGTGCGGAGATTTATTTGGTTCTTTCTACAAAATCATTGATTTCAAAAATAAACGGATTTTCAGTGACTATGGCGACTTTATACTTAAGTATGGCGACATCTTCTATCTCTCAACTGGATATTGGCGCGGTGATTCACCTGAGACATATCCATTTCAGTATCCGTGGCTTATAATTTTAGATACTGCAAGAAATACCGTCACTACATACAAGTTTGGTAAGCCTGAACAGCATTACATTGATGAGGCAGCTAGATGTAGCGATGGCAGAGGGGGTAGACTTCTTAGGTCTTATCTCAGGCCTACCGGAGATATTATACGTGGTCGCACAATTATTATGGCGCTTCCTTATCTCAGTCGAAATGAAGGTCTGAAATATACTCCAAACTGCCGCCTCAGATTTATTTTCGACACTAAAACGAAAAGGGGTAGATACTTTCTATTCTAAACAGTCACGTCAATCCAACTGCTATTAAAATTAATGTAAGTCAACATGGGCACCAATGGCGTGCGCATAGCGGTTTGGGGAGATGGAAATAAGGACGGGCCGCTATCAATCGCGGCCCGTCCTTATTTCTAAGTTCAGGACTTCTTGGGCTGCCACTTCCTGCGTCCCGTTTCAGATGGTGCAGATTCGGGCGGGGTCGCCTCCGAATGGACATCAGGCTTGGCCAGATCAGGTTCCACAGGTTCAGCCTGAGAACTGCCAGCCTG
>JANXWI010000501.1 GCA_025351205.1 Deinococcus sp. | reverse complement strand
GCCCGGCAAGGCGGGCGACGTGCGCCGCGAGATGCTGATCACCAGCGCCCAGGGCCGCATGCTGGTGCTGACCATCAGCAGCAACGTGGCCGACTACAGCAAGAACGAGGCTGACGTGAAGGCCATGACCGACAGCATCCGCCTGAACTGAACATTCCGGGGCTGCGGGGCTGAGCGCTTTCTGTCCAGCTACTGGTCAGGTCAGATGTTGATTCTCGGAATGTAAGGTTTAAACCACCGGCTTCAGCCGGTCAGCTTTCAGCACGGTGTCGAGATTGGTTTTGAACTTGAACAAGCATGCAGAACTGACATCTGCCGTTTGGGGTGTAGGGCGTCTGTAGCCGGACTTTCAGTCCACAGCTCTGCACCTTCAAACCCTCCGGCTTTAGCCGGTGGTCGTTCAGTGTTCGGCAACCAAGTCATCAGACACGGGGTTTCTGGCCACTTCCATCTCGACGAGGAAGTGGCCAGATTCTGTCAACGCAGTCTGAACGGTCTATTCGAGCAGTGACAGAAGACTGATGAGTTTTCCTCTCGTCCCATGTGGGAGACGGGCCTCGTGCAGGGGGCGGCACAGCCGCTTGCAAAGAAAGCAAAGAAAGCGAGGTGGCCACCGAGTTGACCTCCCCGACTTCCCATGTCAACCGCTTCAGAGCGTCAGCTGGGCTGCTGCCGCCGCGTCCAGATACCAGGTCGCGTCGTGGACCCCGGCCACCGGATGTCCCTGCAAGCCGTCGATGCCGTTCTGAACCTCACGCAGCACCTCGGCCTTGCTGGCCCCGGTCACCAGCAGCCAGCGCTCACGCGCGGCATTGATCTCGGCAAAGGTGAAACTCAGCCGCCAGGTTTCCAGCCTGGGCACCCAGTTGGCAATCACCCGCCCGCCCGCCTGTAGCCCCTCGGTGTCCGGAAACAGGCTGGCGGTGTGTCCGTCGTCGCCCATGCCCAGCAGCACCAGGTCGAGCCGCGCGGGCAGCAGCGCGGCGTAGTCGGCGGCGGCCTGTGCGGGGTCGCGCTCGCCTTCCAGGCGGTGAATCTGCGCGGGGGGAACGCCCACATGGTCCAGCAACTCCAGTCTGGCCGAGCGGTAATTGCTGTCCGGGCTGTCGGGGGGCACGCTGCGCTCGTCGGAGAAGTAGATGTGGACGTGCGCCCAGTCCACGTCCAGGCCGCGCAACACCTGATACATCAGCTTGGGTGTGCTGCCGCCCGACAGCGCCACGCTGAAGCTGCCGCGCTCTGCCACGGCGACGGCAGCACTGCGGGCCAGATGTTCGGCGGCCAGCCCTGCCGCCGCCTCGGGGGTGGGGGAGACCAGCACCTTCATTGCTGTTCCTGCCGATCCAGACTGTCCTTCGCCAGCCTCCAGGCGGCCTCGAACACCGGGGCGCGCTCGGGGTGAGACATCACGCGTTCCAGCCCCACCGACAGGCTCATGCGCGGAATCACCACCTCGGTCTGGCGGCCCATGCCCGCGAACTCGGCCCGCACCCGGCACATCTCCTTGCCTTCCGTTTCCAGCGAGAAGCGCACGCCTTTGCCGTCCTGGCCCTGGCCGCTCAGCTCGACGCTGCACAGGTCGCCGTTCTCGCGCGCACAGTCGCCAGACGTGAACTGCACGGTGCTCAGGTCGTTCCAGCCGAGAATGTGGGCGATCCAGCCCGCAAACAGCCGCGCCGCGAGGTCGTTTTCCCCGGCGTGGGTCACCCTGAGCGTCCTGAGAGACGGCAGTTGCAGGGTGGCGTCCGGGCTGTCGAAAATCTGGGCAAACGCCTCGCGCCAGCCCGCCGAGCGGCTCCAGCCCAGGTCGGCCAGTGCGTAGTGGACCGAAGGCGGCACGTCCAGCGAGAGACTGTCCACGATCACCTGATCGGCGATGTCGGTCAGTTCACGCAGCAGCTGCCCGCCCGGGGCGTCGTCGGCGGCCCACCAGACGTGGTTGATGGTGGCCGGGCGCATCAGCGGCAGGATGGCTCCGTGCAGCTGTTCGGGGTTGGCGTTCAGGATCACCCGCTCGACGTACAACCCCTTCTGCGGCACCAGGCTGACCTGCACGCCCACCAGGTCGTTGCCGTCCATCACGCCCAGAATCTGCCGCCCGGCGTAGCGCCCTTCCAGGCCTGCCAGGGCGTCCTGCACGCGCTTCAGGTGGCGGCTGGTGGTCAGCGCGATGACGTTGCCGGTGAAGGCCCGCGTCTCGATCAGCGCCTGGTCCCACAGGTCGTCGAGGGCGGTCTGCACGTGACGTACGTCGGTATGCACCGGGCCGAGGGGTTTGAGTTGCGTGGCTTCAGCCATGAATCCTCCTGGGGAGCTTGTGGCGGGTGGCCTGTAGGAACGGCCTGGCAATCCGGACATCGACAACCGTTCAAAGTGAGGTGGATTTAGGTTCTTATGCTCTCTCACCTTTGAGGGGGAACTGGCACAGCGTCTTGACCAGAGCAGCGCCGATGACGACAGCTTGGTCGCTCGCACAGAGGGTTGGGAAGGGGGTAAATGGGCTGGGCATCAGAGGCACATTTTGCCGATGGCCTGCCCTGATTGGCTGACGGTGTACTCAGACAGATGTTTGAATGTCCCGGCTTCACCTACAAGCTACACGCCACAAGCCACACGCCTTTACAGCCTTCTCCAGCGCCGATCCGGCCCGATCAGCTCCTCGGCGGCGTCCGGCCCCCAGCTTCCGGCGGAGTAGTTGGGAAACGGGGCGTCAAAGGGGGCGTCCTGCTCAGGCGCGGCCCGGTCTTCCCACGCGTTCAGCATGCCGGTCACCAGCTGCCAGGCGTGGTCCACCTCGTCTTCGCGCGGAAACAGCGTGGCGTCGCCCAGCATGGCGTCCAGTACCAGCCGCGAGTACGGGCTTTCCAGGCCCGCCCCGAAGGCGTCGTACCTGAAGTCCATGGTCACCTCGCGCAGCTGGTTTTCCTGGCCCGGCGTCTTGCTGGAAAATTTCAGGCTTACGCCCTCGTCGGGTTGAATCCGGAAGGCCAGCACGTTGCGTTCCAGCCCGCCGGGGAACAGGCCCAGCGGCGGGCGCTTGAACACCACCGCGATCTCCGTGACCTTCTTGGGCAGCCGCTTGCCGGTCCTGATGAAGAAGGGCACGCCCTGCCATCTCCAGTTCTCGATCTCCAGCTTGATTGCCACGAAGGTCGGAGTGCCGCTGCCCTGCGCCACGCCGGGTTCTTCCTGGTAACCGGGCACGCGCTCGCCCGCCAGCGTGCCGGGGCCGTACTGCCCACGTACCGCCGAAAATTTGACCGCGTCTGCCGGAATGGGCTTCACGGCCCGCAGCACCTTCACCTTCTCGTCGCGGATCGCGCCCTCGTCAAACGCCACCGGGGGTTCCATCGCCACCAGCGTGAACAGCTGCATCAGGTGGTTCTGGAGCATGTCGCGGATGATGCCCGCCTCCTCGTAGTAGCCGGCGCGGCCCTCCAGCCCCAGGTCTTCGGCGGCGGTGATCTGTACGTGGTCCACGTAGCTGCGGTTCCAGATCGGTTCGAAGATGGCGTTGCCGAAGCGGATCGCCATCAGGTTCTGCACCGTTTCCTTGCCGAGGTAATGGTCGATGCGGTACACCTGCGACTCGTCCCAGACGCCGTGGATGGCGTCGTTCAGGTGGCGGGCGGTGGCAAGCGTGGTGCCGAAGGGCTTCTCGATGATGATCCGGCGCCAGCCTTCGGTCTCGTCTTGCAGCCCCAGCCGGCCCAGCCCCGCGCTGATCGGCTCGAACAGGCTGGGCGGCGTGGACAGGTAGAACACCGCGTTCTTGCGCCCGCCGTGCGCGTTCTCGGCCTCGTCGAGCTGCCGACCCACCCGGTCGTACACCTCGTCGCCAGCGAACTCACCGTATTCGTAGTACAGCAGCTCTCTGAACTTTTCCAGGCTGCCGGGCTGCACGGCGTCGGTCTCCTTGCTGGTCCGCAGCGCCTCCAGGGCGTAGTCGCGGAACTGTTCGTCGGTCATCTCCTGGCGGCCCACGCCCACGATGTTGAAAGCACTCCCCAGCAGCCCGTCCTGCCACAGCCCGAACACCGCCGACAGCAGCTTGCGGCGCGACAGATCGCCGGTCACGCCGAAAATGACCAGCGTGGCCGGTTCGGGGGCGCGGCTGCGGCGCATGCCAGTACGGAAGGGGTTGGGCGTCGGCTCCGGGGCACTGGGTCTGGCGACCTTTGGCTTGATGCTGGGTTTGACAGGGCCGGGCTTGACGGCAGGTTTGCTCTTGGGCGCTGCCGGGGCGGACGCGGCCACAGGTTGAGCCGCGTTGCTGCGACTGACCTTACTGGGCTTGAGGCCGTGAGCAGTGGTGGTCTCCGCTCGTGCTTCCTGCTCTGCCGGGATATTCTTCGTGGTCACCGTCTCAGTCCCCCTTCACGCGCTCTTTGCCGGTTTCGCCCAGCAGCCGGGCCTCATCATGGGCCGGAACGGCGGGGGCGTCTGTGTTCATGGCTGCCACTGTGTTGAGGGCCGCCTCGGGCGCGCTACCCGGTTGCACCTCCTGCACCGTGACTGTCTTGGCAGCCTCGTCGATTTTCTTGACCGCGTGCCCACCAAAAGCGCGGCGCATGGCTGAAAGCATCTTGCCCGCGTAGCTGACCTCCTGCTGGCTTCGCAGGCGCATCTGCACGCTCAAGGTGATGACCGGCGCGGGCACGCCCAGTTCCAGGCTGTCCAGCACTGTCCAGCGGCCCTCGCCCGAGTCGGCCACGTAGTCAGATAGGTCGTTGAACTCGGCGTCGCCTTTCATGGCGTCGGCGGTCAGGTCGAGCAGCCAGCTGCGGACCACGCTGCCGTGCCGCCACAGCTCAGCAATGCCGCCCAGGTCCAGTGCGAAATCCTTCTTGGCGTGCAGCATCTCGAAGCCCTCGGCGTAGGCCTGCATCATGCCGTACTCGATGCCGTTGTGGACCATCTTGACGTAGTGCCCCGACCCGCTCGGCCCCATCCGGCCCCAGCCGGTGCCGGGGGTGGGAGCGAGCGTCTCGAAGACGGGCCGCAGCGCCTCCACGGCGCCCGCATCGCCACCGATCATCATCGCGTAGCCTTCCTTCAGGCCCCAGATGCCGCCGGAGGTGCCCACGTCCACAAAATGCAGGCCCATACCCGCAAGAGTGACGGAACGCCGCTGGCTGTCTTTGTAGTTCGAGTTGCCGCCGTCGATGATGGTGTCGCCCGCACTCATCTCGGCGGCCAGCGCCATCACGGTGTCCTCGGTGGCCTTGCCGCTGGGCACCATGACCCACACCGCGCGCGGGGCCGGAAGCTGAGCGATCAGCTCGCCCAGCGTGTGGGCAGGCAGTGCGCCTCGGTCCTGAGCCGCCTGCACGTTGGCCGGAAACAGGTCGTAGCCCACCACCTCGTGGCCGCCCTGCAACAGCCGCGTCACCATGTTGCCGCCCATCTTGCCCAGGCCGATCATGCCGATTCTCATAGCTTCTCCTGTCGTGCCACATCACTTGTGGAAGTGCTTCCAGCCATGATGATCCCTGCTTTGCATCATAAAGGCACAGGCTGGGCTGCCACCACCACGCCCTGCTTATCAAGACTTGACGGAGCGGTTTATTTCGCTTTCTTCCCGGCTGCTTTGGCGGCCTTCTGGTCATCGCGCTGCTTCTGCTGGTACTCGCGGGCGGTGTCTTCCATCAGTTGCGCGCCCTGTTTGTCCACCTGCCGCTGGAGTTCCAGCAGCGACTGGCCGCTCATCTGGCGCAGCACCCGCTCGACGGGCTTGGCGACAAACTTATACCGTACGCTGGCGTCGGTGGAGAGCGTGACCTCGGTGCCGCCCGGAATGGGCCTGAAGCTCCAGCCCTGGCTCAGCTTCTCAACTGGACCAAAGCCTTTCACGCTTTCCCAGCCGCCGCGCGTGGGGGCCTGAAGATTGCGGTAGCGGGCCACAAAGCTCAATCCCAGCAGGCGGGTCGGCAGCTTGAAGCGCACCTGCGTGCCGTTGCCCAGTTTTTCCTCGCCCACGTAGGCGGCCTTTGCGTAGCTGGGATCCCATTTCTCACGCCTGCGCGGGTCGAGCGCCAGCCGGAAGAGCGTGTCCGGGCGGCTGCGAATGACGATGGTGTCTTTGAAGGTGATGGACTGGGACATTGGGCTGAGTATAGGTCAGGCCAATCCGGGAGCGGTCCCAGAGCTGATCTGCCGGCTGGGTAGGCAGCACTCCAGACGTCCCGCGCCGGGAGTGGTAATTTGGAGGCATGACTGCCACCCAATCCCGCCCCGAGTCTGTGACAGGCGCCGCTGAGCGAGACAGTGCCCCCAGAGACACTGCCGTCTTCGACCTGATCGCGCTGGAAGGCGAGCGCCAGCGCTTCGGCCTGGAGCTGATCGCCTCCGAGAACTTCACCTCGGCTGCCGTGCGCGAGGCGGTGGGCAGCGTCCTGACCAACAAGTACGCCGAGGGCTACCCCGGCAAGCGCTGGTACGGCGGCTGCGAGGTGGTCGATCAGGTCGAGCTGCTCGCCATCGAGCGGGCTAAGGAACTGTTCGGGGCAGACTGGGCCAACGTGCAGCCGCACTCGGGCAGCAGCGCCAACATCGCGGTGTACGGGGCGCTCCTGAACCCCGGCGACACGGTGCTGGGCATGGACCTGTCGCATGGCGGGCACCTGACACACGGCTCGCCGGTCAACTTCTCGGGCCAGCGCTACAAAATCGTGGGCTACAAGGTGGACCAGGGCACCGAGCTGATCGACATGGATGAGGTGCGCGCCCTGGCCCACGAACACAGGCCGCAGATGATCATCGCGGGGGCCAGCGCGTACAGCCGCGTGATCGACTTCGCCGCCTTCCGCAAGGTTGCCGACGAGGTGGGGGCCATTTTGTTCGCCGATATCGCGCACATTGCTGGACTGGTGGCCGCTGGCGTGCATCCCAGCCCGCTGCCACACGCGCACGTGGTCGCCACCACCACCCACAAGACGCTGCGCGGGCCACGCTCGGGGCTGCTGCTGTCGAGCGACCCGGCCATCGCCGCCAAGCTGGACCGCTCGATCTTTCCAGGCCACCAAGGCGGGCCGTTGGAGCACGTGATCGCGGGCAAGGCGATAGCGTTCGGTGAGGCGCTGCGCCCCGAGTTCCGTGTCTACAGCGAGCAGGTCGTGACCAACGCGCGGGCGATGGCCGCTGAGTTCCAGCAGTTGGGCTACCGGGTGGTGTCGGGCGGCACCGACAACCACATGTTCGTGCTCGACATCCGGCCCCAGGGGCTGAACGGAACCAAAGCCACGAAGCTGCTCGACGCCGCGCACATCACCATTTCCAAGTCTACCTTGCCCTACGACACCGAGAAGATCCTGCACGGTGGCGGCATCCGCATCGGCACGCCAGCGGTCACCACGCGTGGCATGCTGGAGGGCGACATGAAGGTCATCGCGGGCCTGATTGACCGCGCCCTGAAGGGTGAGGACGTGCAGGCCGAGGTTCACGCCTTCGCGGGCGGATTTCCTTTGCCATGAACTGGCCGCTGCCCTGAGCCTGGACGTAACCGGCAGGCGCGACGCAAGGTATCTCATCAGCGAGACGGTTTGGCCTTTGGCCCCTCCCCCCTGACTGGCACAGCCGCTTGCGGAGGGGGTGAGCAGGCCGAGCGTCGCTGAATGATTAAATCTTCGCCCATGAGTCATTTGATTACGTCGTTCAGAATTCCGAAGGCCGGCCTTCCACACCGGGAGGCTGGCCCTTAAACTCTGCCCATGCCTCTCCCCGTTACTCAGCCGAGTGTCGCCCAGCCCCGCGACGCCCGCGCCGTGGCCCTGATGAACGCCCAGCAGCGCGAGTTGCGGGCCACATATCAGGACACCGACGAGCGCACCGAACCCTTCGATCCGGCCATTCTGGAAGGCGAGGGGTGCGTGCTGCTGGTCTGGGAAGAGGAGGGTGAACTGCTGGCCTGCGGGGCCATCAAGCGGCTGGACGCCCGGAGCGCCGAAATCAAGCGGATGTATACCCGCCCGGAAGCGCGTGGGCGCGGGCTGGGAAGGGCCATTCTGCTGGAACTGATCGCCAGGGGCCGTGAGCTGGGGTACGCCCGGCTGGTGCTGGAAACCGGCGACCAGCAACCGGAGGCCATTCAGCTGTACGAATCGGCGGGCTTCACGCGCATTCCCAACTTCGGCTATTACGTCGGGGTGGAGAACAGTCTGTGCTACGAATTTGCGCTGTAAGTGCCCCCGGCGGGCTAGATTGAGGCCATGAACCAGCGCCAGCTCCGCAGCCTCATTTCCCTGCTCGTGGTGATCGTGGTCGCCGTTTTCGGATATTTCAACAACCAGAAGAAGGGCGGCAATGCCCCGCTGGGCGGCGGCGGCAACAATTGCCAGGACGAGTTCCGGGCCGGGCAACCGACCAGCACCGTGGGCGGAACGAGGCTGCTTTGCCGCAACGAGTACATCAGCGTCTACGACCCGGCCCGCAAGGTGCCGCTGGTGGTGGCCGAACACCTGACCGCCGCCGAGCTAAAGGGCAACACGCCGCGCACCGACAATTTTCAGCCCGACCCCGAATTGCCCTCGGGCCAGCGGGCCGAGCTGAGCGACTACCGGGCGTCCGGCTACGACAGAGGCCACATGGCCCCCGCCGCCGATTTCGTGGCCGGAACCACCCAGATGAACCAGTCGTTCTACCTGTCGAACATGATTCCGCAGAACGGTGAGATGAACCGGGGCATCTGGGCCGGGCTGGAGAGCGCCACCAGAAGCTGCGCCCGCAGCCAGGGCGAACTGTTCATCCTGACCGGCCCGGTGTTTGCCGGACGGGAGCGCACCATCGGTCCGGACGCGGTGGCGGTGCCCAGTTCGCTGTACAAGATCGTGGTGTCTGGCAACTCGGCGCGCGCCTTTCTGCTGCCCAACAAAGCACTCACCAAGACCAGCAATTTTGCAAAGTACGAGACCACGGTGGAGGACGTGCAGACCCAGACCGGCCTGACCTTCTTCCCGGCGGGCGGGGTTGATACTGCTGGACGTGGCACTTTCTGTTCGGGCAGCTACGGCGGTTGAGTGAAGGTGTGATTGACCTCTTTGCCGCCCCGCCCGAATACGCCCCCCGCAGCGCCTGGCAGCGGGACTGCACCGCCTGTGGGGCCTGCTGCACCGCGCCCGACATCGCCGCTCTGGGCAAACCGCTGGGCGTGCCGTGCCAGAACCTCGCTGCTGGCTGCCTGTGCGCCGTGTACGTCAGCCGCCCCGCCGTGTGCCGCAACTACCGGCCCGACTGGGTGTGCGGAGAGGTGGCCCCCCTGCCGACCCTGGAGGCGCGGGCCGCGCGTTTTCTGGAGATCTACGGGCTTGGAGACGGCGTGTAGCCAGTGGCCTGTGGCGCGTAGAAACAGCCCCCGAGATCAACTCATTCGCACCGGGGTGCCCGTGCCGTGCCCACAAGCCACGCGCCACACGCCCCTCAGGCGTCGCGGCGCAGCTTGCCACACTGCCACCAGGCGGCGGCGAACAGCGCGGCGCTGAGCCAGAACACCGCCCGGTAACTGGTATGGTCGGCCAGCAGACCGCCCGCGACAGGCGCGAACAGGGCCAGTCCCACCAGGGTATTGAGGCTGCCGATGTAGCGGCTGCGCTGCGCCGGCGGGGCGATGTTGAGCAGGTGGTTGGTGTGCCCCAGGTTGAAACCCTGCGCCGCCACGCTCAGCGCCACGAACACCAGCAGGTAGGCCCCGGCTGTGCCCTGCCCCAGGCTCAGCGCCAGCAGGGGCGCGAGGAAGGCCGCCGCCGCCGAGTAGCGAATGATGCGCCGCGACCCCTTGCGCTCGGCCACCCGCCGCCACAGCACGTTCGACAGCGGGGCCGCGCCCGCCAGCGCCAGCAGAAACACGCCCAGCTGGCTGGCGGGCACGTGCAGCACGCGCAGGGCATACACCGCGTAGAAGGGGTCGGCCAGCGTGGCGAAGGCCAGCGTCAGGCGCACGGTCAGGAAGGCCCGGAAGTGCGGATCGGCCCTGAGGGTAGCCGGAATCTGCCGCAGCTCCTGGGCCATGCTGCTGGGCGGCTGCGGCGTGTCGGGCGGCTCGTCCACTTTGCCGAACAGCGCGTAGGCGACCACGTAAAACAGCGTCGCCAGTCCGAAGATCAGGGCGTAGTCGTAGGGAAAGGCCAGCCCGGACGCCAGAATCCAGCGCACCACCAGCCCCGCGCCGAAGGCCAGCAGGCCGCCGTACAGGTTGCGCGTGCCAAAAAAAGCGTTTCGCCTGCCTGCCGGAATGATCTTGGAACAGACCTCCAGAAACGGCAGGCCGGACACGCCAGACGCCAGCGCATTGACGGTCATCGCCAGCACGAACAGCGTCAGGCACAGCGCCGGGGTTCCGGCCAGGAGTGCGGCGACCAGCACCATTGCCACGTAACTCAGGGCGCGGATCAGGGCCGCCGAGCGGTACACCGGCAGCTTGTACGGCAGCGCCCGCACCCGCGCGGCCACCAGAATCTGCGGCAGCATCCAGCCGCCCATGGCGATGGCGGGCAGCAACCCGATCACAGCGTTGCTGGCCCCCAGCCGCGACGCGAAGCCCGCCAGCACCACCGTCACGCTCAGAAAGCCGTCGCCCACCGACACCAGGAAGCCGTTCCAGATGCCCAGCCGGTAATTGCGGTCCCAGCCTTCGTGTCCAGCACTGCGTACGGAGCGCTCGGAGGGCGGCGCGGGCCGTATCAGATGGGGCTGTGGTTCCGGCACGTCAGGCATCAGGGCAGTATGCTCCGCTGCTGGGTAGAAACGAACATTCGAGCGTGTTTAACATGTTGGTTCTAGAGACCGACTGATACGTCTTTTTTGTCCTTCTCTGTCGAGGGGAGAGGCAGGAGGGGGTGAGCAGACCGGGCGTCTCAAGAAACGTCTTTCAGCACGGTCCGGATCGTTGTCCCAACTCCCCTGCCTTTGGATCAACCTCAGAGCCAGAACAGCTCAGTTGAGGGTGCGCCCGCTGGCGGCGTCCTTCACGACCACGCTTGTAAACGTGCCGGTCACCTCGGCGGCAAACCAGGGGCTGGTCAGCGACTGCGTGGTGATGCTGCCGGGGCCGGGGGCCGCCACGTTGACCCTGAGTTCCAGCACGCCGCCCACGATGCGGGCCGAGGCCAGCGAGACGCTGTAGCCGCCGGTGGGCCGCTGGCCCAGGAACACGCCCACCACACTGCGCCCGGTCAGAAGGGTCGGCAGGGCCGGAACATTGCTCTGGCGTCCGTAGGCGGTGTTCCAGATGGTGCCGAGGCTGGCGGCGTCACGGGCCACGATCACCTCAAAGTCGCTGGCCGCCGCGTTGCTGCCCCCGGCGAGCTGCCGGGAAGCGCTGCTGGCGGGGCTGGTCGTCACCGGAGGCGTCGTAGCTGGGCTGGTCGTCATCGGGCTGGTAGTGACCGGGCTGGTGGTCACGGGCGGGACGGGCGTGGGCTGAGGCACGGCGCTCACCTGAGCGATTCCGCTCTGTACGTAGAGGCCGGTCAACGGGTGCTTGCCAGCTTCCAGGGCGGGTTCGACCTTCAGGGCCTGATCGGGCAGGCTGTCGTCAGGCAGCACGGCCACCGCCAGCGCCCCCTGGCCTTTCAACTCCGCGCCCAGGGCGTCGGCCTCGGGGTCGGTGAGGTCGCCCGCGCCGCGCAGGAAGGTGTTCTGAACCGCGCTCGCCAGCACCGTCTGACCCGCCGTGACCGGGCCGCTCAGCCGGAACCAGGCCGCGCCGTCGGTGGCGTACACCGCCTCGACGTTGCCCAGCGCCTGGATGCTGTAGCTACCGCCACTGCGGGTCACGTTGATGCGGCTGCTGGTGGCGGTGGTGGTCCCGGCATAGGTGGCCTTGCCGTCCACGCTCAGGGTTCCGGGCAGGCCCAGCGCGTCGCCGCTCAGCTGCGGGCGCAGGGTCGCTGGCTTGTCGCCCAGCCTGACGCTGCTCTGTGCCGCCCCCGCCTGGGCGCCGCCCAGCGTGCCGTACACCCACGCCACGCGCTGCTGGTTGCCGCCGTAGAACAGCGCCTCGTGGACCGCCAGATTGTCTGGACTCTGCATGGTGCATCCTGTCAGGAGGGCCAGCCCGAGCGTCAGGGCTGCGGGGGTCACGGTGCGGGCAGCGAAGTTCTTCATGAGATCAGCTTAACCTCGCAGGCTGATGAATGACTGAACTGGACTTCAGAGAGCGTGAAGGCCATATCGGACCCGCAACGCGGATCAGCGCCCGGCCACCGTCCCGCGCAGCTCGCGCGCGTGGTCAAGAGCGGCCCCCGAGGCGTTGCCACTCAGCATCCGGGCCAGTTCTTCCAGCCGTTCGTGTTCGGTGAGCAGCCGCACCTCGGTCAGGGTCCGCCCGCCCGAGAGGCGCTTCTCGACCTTGTAATGGTGGTCGGCCCGCGCCGCCAGCTGGGCCAGGTGCGTCACCACCAGCACCTGACGCGACTGGGCCAGCCGCGAGAGCTGCGCGGCCACCGCCAGAGCCGCCGCCCCGCCCACGCCCGCGTCCACCTCGTCGAAGACCACGGCAGGCGTGGTGGCCCCCAGCACCGTGCTGATCGCCAGCATCACGCGCGACAGCTCGCCGCCGCTCGCCACGTCTGCCAGCTGGCCCGCCTCCTCGCCGGGGTTGGCGTTGAAGAAGATCAGGGCCTCTTCTAGCCCGTGTGGCCCGGCGCTCTCCAGCGGCCTGAAGCGGAATTCCAGCTGCGCGTGCGGCATGCCCAGCTCTCTGATGACGCGCAGCAGGCCCGCCGCCATCGGCCCAGCCGCCGCCCTGCGCGCCCTGCCCAGCAGCTCTCCCGCCCGCAACGTCTCTGTTTCCAGCGCCTGGACCTCGCCCGTCAGCGTCCCGGCGTCGTGGACGTCCTGCATGGTGACGGCCAGATCGGCCTCCACCTGCGCCTGGAACGCCAGCACGTCGTCCAGGCCGGGGCCGTACTTGGTCCGCAGCTTGCCCAGCAGGCTCAGGCGGGCCTGCACCCGGTCCAGTTCCTCGGGGTCCGGGGCGCTGTCCTCGGCCAGCCCGCGCAGCTCGCCCGCCACGGCCTGCACCGCCTCCAGCGCGGCCCGCAGCTCCATCTGAAGCTGCGCGGTGGTCTCGTCATATCTGGCCCCGGCATTCAGCGCCCGCACCGCCTCTTGCAGCAGCGGCGACGCGCTCACCTCGCCGTCCGAGAGCAGTTCCAGCGCCCCGGCAGCGCCCTGCGAGATGCTGTCGAGGTTGGCGAGCCGGTTCAGCTCGGCCTGAAGCGGTTCCTCCTCGCCCGCCACCGGGGCGGCCTCGCTCAGTTCGCGGGCCTGGAATTCCAGCAGATCCAGGCGCTGCGCCCGTTCGCGCTCGGTGCGCCTCAGCTCTTCCAGGCGGCTGGAGGCCCCCTGCCACTGGCGGTAGGCGCGGGCATACCCGGCGGGTTCGCCCCCCAGCCGGTCGTCGAGCAGCAGGCGCTGATGCCCGGCGCTCAGCAGGCTCTGGGCGCTGTGCTGCCAGTGGATGGTCAGGTGCTGCCCGGCCCACTCGCCCAGTTCGCGCAGACTCACCACCTCGCCGTCGAGCCGCGCGGTGCTGCGCCCCTGGACGGTCACCCGCCGCGACGCCGACGCCTCACCGCAGAAACCGGTCACCAGCAGATCGGCCTCTCCAGTGCGGATCAGGTCGGCCCCGCCGCGCTGCCCCAGCAGCAGCCCCAGCGCGTCCACAATGATGCTTTTGCCAGCGCCTGTCTCGCCGGTAAACGCGGAAAAACCGGGGCGCAGATCGAGGTCCAGACTCTCGATAGTCGCCAGGCGGCGCACCTCCAGCCGGGTCAGGACAGATTCGGCAACGGCGGCCACCACCAGCGGCGACTGACTTTCCTGGCTTTCCTGGGCCTGAGTCGTCTCCTTGACCTGGGCCTCGGGCGGGCGAACATCGGGTTGGCGCTTAACCGGCACGTCGAAAGTCTAGCAGGGCAGCGCGGCGCGAAAAGGAGAGTCTTGACAGGTCCGGTGCGGGCTGGCATATTGATAAACAATAATATTGATAAACAATAAAACAGCTGAGGAGAAAATGTGGAAACCAGTGAGGCGGTCAGACCAGCCGGGAACCGAAGCCGAGTATTATTTCTTCTCTGTATATTGCTGTGGATCATGATGATAATGGAGGTTGTCATCATGGGACTGCTTTTCGTTGTTTTTTTGATGCAGTTGCTGTACCCGTTCTCCAAACAGTATGACACATCGGTCATCAACCACGGTCTAATTGAATCATCTTGCGTGTCAATCGTAAGGCTGGTGGCAACGTATATTGCTCTCTCGATGCTCAGTGATCTTCGGGCAGGAAGACCATTTCTGGAAAAGAACGTCCAACGACTGGTGTTTATTGGCTGGGGATTTCTCGCGTTCGCCGCCTATAAGATCTTAAATGAATCCGTGACAAATTATCATGCAGGCGGTATCAAACAAATTTTTACCAATCTGTTAGATACCACTGCGGATGTTCCGATACTCATTTCGCTTTGCCTCTTCGCCCTCGCCGAAGTCTTCAAACACGGTCTGGTGCTGCGTCAGGAACAGGATTTCACCGTCTGATGCCGATACGGGTCAATCTGGACCGGATTCTTCAGGATCGCAACATGACCCTCTCCGAACTGTCGCTCCGGGTGGACATCACCCTTGCCAACCTGAGCATCCTGAAAACGGGCAAGGCGCGGGCCATGCGGTTCA
>JANXWI010000500.1 GCA_025351205.1 Deinococcus sp. | reverse complement strand
CGAAGACCGCCTGCGCCGCTACTGGGACAGCTTCGATGCCCAGGTAAGGGCCGAACTGGAAGGCACAACGCTGCTGATGGTCGGCCACAGCATGGGCATGTACGGCCCGGCCCTCGGCCCCGACCACGGCCAGCCGCGCCCCGCGTTAACGCTGATGCTGGGCCAGGGCGAGCGCGCTACCTTCCCACAGGCGCTGGCAGAACCGCTCAGACTGGCCGCCGAGCAGGCGTTTGCCTCCGTGCTGAGCAGCGCCGAGGTCAGCCGGGTGGCTGTGAACGACCCCTGGACCACCGACGACCTGAGCCTGCGTTACGGCCACGCCCAGTTGCCCGCCTTCGGGCTGGAGATCAACGCGGGCCT
The DNA here is from genome assembly GCA_025351205.1 of Deinococcus sp. Classification (GTDB taxonomy): domain Bacteria; phylum Deinococcota; class Deinococci; order Deinococcales; family Deinococcaceae; genus Deinococcus. The sequence goes on along the minus strand of JANXWI010000500.1, from coordinate 6,069 downwards.
GTACCTGACCGAAGCGGGCAAGCCGAGAGAGGAGAGGATTAAGGCGCTGAACGCCTGCCTGCGGGTGTTCGCGGCGGCGGCGCTTGAACTGATGGAGCGTCCGTAGACCTATCTTGACCCAGCGGGTACACAGAAGCGTAGGCCGGGGAAGTCGGATTGACTCCTCCAGCCTACGTTGAATAACTTCTGTACAACCTTCAGAAGACGAGTTTCTGGACCACCCAGGCCCCGTAGTGATGCACGAAGCGGGCCTGCGCTGACCTGAAGGCCGCGTGGATCGCCGTCTTCTCGGTGCGCGGGGGCAGCTGCACGGCCACCACCACCTGCCCATGCTTGAGCGCCCAGGCGTACTCGCCGACGTGTTCGCGTTCTGCGGTCACCAGATGCAGGGCGCGCTTGATCTTCGCCATCAGCCCGCCGCGCTGGCCGTGCTGGTCGAGTTCGTGCGTGCCCTCGACGCCGTTCAGCACCCGGATGTGGGTCCCGTGAACGCCCATTCCCAGCAGCTGCTCGATCAGGGCGTCGGCGTGTGCCAGGCCGTTCAGAATGCCGTAAACCCGCTCGCGTGGTCCATCGAACATATGGTTGGTCATCATGATGTACCTCCGGTATGGTGCCTTGCGGCAGAGGGGCGGGAGCGGACAGCGGCGGTCAGAAGCATCTGCTTTGTATAACCTTTGTACAGGGATAGTACCCGGTTGCCCTTCCAGAGATTGCAGCCTGGGGTCAAATGTCCCGTTTCAGAAGAAGCAGGGTGTTGTTGCTTATCTGGGCAGATGCGCCGGGGCGGGAAAGATGTCCTGAAGGGCGTTCTGGAGCGGGTGTTCATTCACGGCAGTTCTCCGGTTCGCTCCGTCCTGCCCCCGGACTGTCCAGGTCACCGGTTACCGCCGGTCCCTTTGCCCGTTGATGCGCCGACAGATTCGGGTGGCGCGGGCCAGAAAAGGCCGTCCGCCAGCCCCGTCGAGCAGGACTGGCGGACGACGTGAAAAGAATGGAAGCGGCTACAGGTTGGCCCGCAGCCAGATGAGCGTGCTGGCCCAGGCGTTCTCGGCAGCCGCCTTGTTGTAGCTGGCCCCGGTGTCGTTGTGAAAGGCGTGGTTGGCCCCCTCGTAAATCTTGAACTCGTGTTTCACGCCAGCGTCGCTTAGGGCCTTGTCGGTGGCCGCCGCGTTGCCGGTGATGCGCTGGTCGAGACCGCCGTACACGCCCAGCACCGCCGCCTTGATCCTGGGCACGTCGGCAAAGCTGGGCGAGGGGCCGTAGAACGGCGCAGCGGCTTTCAGGTCGGGCAGCAGCGTGGTCATGGTCCAGGTCACGCCGCCGCCCCAGCAGAAACCGGTCATGCCGAAGTGTTCTGCCTGCGCGCCCGGCTGCGCCTTGAGGAACTTGACCGCCTCCAGGCCATGCGCGGCCACGTCGGCGGGGGCCAGCTTGGCGATGATGGCCGAGATGGCGGCGATGTCGGTGTACTTCTTGCTGCCCCCGTCCCGGCTGCCAGCGTCAGCTGACACGAAATCGGGGGCCAGAGCGATGTATCCGGCCTTGGCCATGCGCCGCGCCACGTCCTCAATGTGCGGTTGCAGCCCCTTGTTCTCGTGGATGATCATCACGATGGGGGCGCTGGCGATTCCTTTTGGGCGGGCCAGGTAGGCATAGTTGGTGCGGCCCAGCGCCTCGTAGGTCACGCTTCCGGCGTCGAGCGCCGAATCTGCCGGGTCCACGTGGTAGCTGTTGGTGGCGGCCTCGTTCTGGGGCGGAGCGGCCTGGGCGGCGGCCAGTTCGGCGGCGCTCACGCCCGCCACGCCCAGCGTCGCCAGCAGCACCCGCGCGGCGGGCACCGACCCGCTCAGCAGCACGCTGCGGCGCAGAAACTCGCGGCGCGGCAGCTCGCCCTCGTGGTAGTCCTCGGCAAATTCCTCGGCGACGTAACGGAACAGGTCCTGTCTGTATTCGCTCATCTGGCCCTCCAGGGCAGGTTCAGGCCGCCGCACGCTGACGACAGCTGAATGTGGAACAGCTTCAGATTGAAGGACCGGGATGCGGCAATGGTAAAGCCGGCGTGAGAGAAGGCTTAAGGCAGGGTTCAGCCGGCATGTTCCAGACCCGGAGTGTGACCTGGGGAACAGGAACAGTGGCGCGGCGACCAGTCCCGTTCGCGCAGTCCCGTTCGCGCAGTCCCGTTCGCGCTCCCAATCTGTCCCGGCCATGACGGGTAGACTGCTGACTGTGAAGTTCAGGAATTTTTCTATCATCGCGCACGTCGACCACGGCAAGTCCACCCTCGCCGACCGCATCCTCGAGAACCTGGGGGCGATGAGTGAGCGTGACAAACGTGAGCAGACGCTCGACACGCTCGAACTGGAGCGTGAGCGCGGCATCACCATCAAAAGTACGCCGGTGCGGCTGAGTTACACCAGGCCCGCCAGTGCCGGAGAGGGCGCAGGCGAGGAGTACGTCTTCAACCTGATCGACACGCCCGGCCACGTCGATTTCGGCTACGAGGTCAGCCGCAGCCTGGCCGCCTGCGAGGGCGTGCTGCTGCTGGTAGACGCCTCTCAGGGCGTGGAAGCACAGACCATCGTGAACGCCTACCTGGCCATCGACAGCAACCTGACCATCATTCCGGTGATCAACAAGATCGACCTGCCCGCCGCCGACCCCGAGGGCGCAGCGCAGGAGATGGAAGAGGTGGTGGGCATTCCCGCCGAGGACGCCATTTTCGCGTCGGGCAAGACGGGCGCGGGCGTGCCGGAGATTCTGGAAGCCATCGTCAAGCGCATTCCGGCCCCCAGCGGCAACCCGGAAGCCCCGCTCAAGGCGCTGATCTTCGACAGCGTGTACGACGCCTACCAAGGCGTGCTGCTGTTTGTGCGGGTGCTCGAAGGCCGGGTGGCCGCCAGGGACAAGATCAACCTGTTCTCGAATGGCAAGAACTTCGAGGTGGACCGCCTCGGCACCTTCTCGCCGGGCCTGATCGTGGGGCAGAGCCTGGAAGCGGGCGAGGTCGGCTGGATCGCGGCGGGCATCCGCGACATCGGCGACGCGCAGGTGGGCGACACGATTACGCGCACCGATTTCCCGACCACCGAGCCGTTTCCGGGCTTCAAACCCGCTCAGCCGGTGGTGTTCTCAGGCCTGTTTCCCACCGACACCGAGGACTACCGCAAGCTCCGCGAGGCGCTGGAGCGGCTGAAACTCAACGACGCGGCCTTCAGTTTCGAGCCGGAAACGAGCGAGGCGCTGGGCTTCGGCTTCAGGTGCGGTTTCCTGGGTCTGCTGCACGCCGAGATCATTCAGGAACGGCTGGAGCGCGAGTACGACCTGGACCTGATCGCCACCGCGCCTGCCGTGATCTACCGCATTACGATGAACGACGGCGAGGTGTTCCAGACCCAGAACCCGGCGCAGTTTCCGACCCGTGACCGGATGCAGAAGGTCGAAGAGCCGTACATCAGGATGAGCGTGATGCTGCCCGAGGAGCATGTGGGCGCGGTGATGCAGCTGCTTCAGGAGCGCCGGGGTAGCATGGTCACCATGAACTACATCGGCAAGCGCGTGGAATTGATCTATCAGGTGCCGTTTGCCGAGATCCTGTACGACTTCCATGATCGCCTCAAGAGTATTTCGCGCGGCTACGCCAGCATGGACTACGAGATTATCGACTACCGCGAGGGCGACCTGCGCAAAGTCGATATCTACGTCAACAACGAGATTGTCGATGCGCTGGCCGTGGTGGTCCACGAGGACAAGGCCTACACCCTGGGCCGCAAAATTGTGGACAAGATGTCGGAGGTGATTCCGCGCCAGATGTGGGCCGTGCCGGTACAGGCGGCCATCGGCGGCAAGATCATCGCGCGGGCCACCGTCAAGGCGTTTCGCAAGGACGTGCTGGCCAAGTGCTACGGCGGTGACATCAGCCGCAAGAAGAAGCTGCTGAACAAGCAGAAGAAGGGCAAGGCGCGCATGAAGCAGATCGGGACGGTGGAGGTGCCGCAGGAAGCCTTCCTGGCAGTGTTGAGTACGGATAACTGAGTCCGGAAGGGTGGGACGGAGTAGACTGGCGGCATGACCGAGACCAAGCCCCGCCACCTGGAGCGGCAGCAGGAGGTTCAGACCGAGGATATGGCCCGTTACTGTGCGGTCCAGACTCCGGAACGGCTTGCCCAGCTGGCAGCCAGCAGCCTGCGGCTCGAAGGCTTCGAGGTCACAGCCGAACAGCTTCTGGAGGCCAGTGGGCAACGTCGGGAATGACGGCAGACCGTTTGGCCGGGAAGAATCGAAGCGTCTGGAGCAGGCGCTTTTTTCTTTGATCCAGGACGTGAATGCAGGAAAGTATCGATTGGAGCATCGTTCGCCGGGTCTGTCGGCCCTGGACACGGCGCTGCTCTGCGAGTGGCACCGCAGGCTCTCGGCTGACAATCCCAGAATGCAGCCTGGGCTGTTTCGAACGGGCGAGATCGTGTTTGGTTCCTATTTCGGTGCGGTGCCCGGAGTGATTGAAGAAGAATTGACCGGCCTGCTGGAGTCGGTCAACGCTGAGCTTGACAGGCTCCTGGCTTCGTCTGGACAGGCATCTGAACAGGCAGTGCTGGCCGAGGTGGTCCGTCTGGGATGTGTGCTGCACGTCGGTCTAATCCATATTCACCCATTTTTCGATGGGAACGGACGGCTGGCCCGGCTGGCACAGTTCTGGATACACACGGTGTTTGGATACGCCGCGCCGATTTTTCCCGCACGTCTGCCTTATACCAGTGCCCTGGGCAAGGCGCTGAGGCCGAAACCTGACCTCAAACCGCTGATCGCCCTGACCTGGGCTGGCATGCTGCTCTGAGCTTTGCCCGCTCAGCGCCTCGTCAATGCCAGATCGACGCTCAGCGCCGCGAAGGTGGCTGCGAACGACCTTCTGAGCCAGATCAGGGCGCGCGGCGAGTTCAGCAGGAAGCGGCGGACGCCGCTGGCCGTGACGCCGTACAGGGCGAACACCAGAAACGTGATGAGCATGAACACGCCGCTGAGCGCCGCGAATTCGGCCACCACCGACCCTGAACGCGGCGAGATGAAATGGGGCAGGAAGGCCAGGAAAAACAGCGTCAGCTTGGGGTTGAGCAGGTTCAGCAGCACCGCCCGCCAGATGATCTGCCCGCTGCTCTGCTGCGTCTCGGGGGCCTGGAACGACAGGCCGCCGCCCTCGCGCCAGGTTATCCAGGCGAGATACAGCAGGTAGGCAGCGCCCGCCCACTTGATGCCCTGGAAGACCTCGGCGCTCAGGTGCAGCACCAGCGACAGCCCCAGGACGCTCGCCAGCAGGTGCGGGATGATGCCCAGCGTGCAGCCTGCGGCGGCGGCGATGCTGGCCCGGCGTCCCCGGAACAGGCCGGTGGAAATGGTGTACAGCGCCCCGGTGCCCGGAATGAGCGCGACGACCAGCGACGTGAGCAGAAATTCGGTGCTGAACATGGTGCGCTCCTTCGGGACGCCAGTTGACCTAGATGCCCTGTGAGTCACAGCTTAGCAATTCTTCCTGGCTTAAACTCTGCCCATGACCGCCCTTCCCACCCGCGACGTACTGCTCACCTGCCCGCTCGACTGCCCCGATGCCTGCCGCCTGAAGGTCACACTCGAAACGGGTCCAGACGGCACCGAGCGCATGGCAAAGATCACGGGTGATGCCGATCACGCCACCACACGCGGCTTCGCCTGCGCCAAGACGGTGCATTACCCGGCCCGGCAGAACCATCCAGATCGTCCGCTGTACCCGATGAAGCGGGTGAATGGCGAACTGACGCGCGTCAGCTGGGAACAGGCGCTGGATGAGATCGCGTCTCGGTTGCGCGGCATCCTGGCCACTTCCGGCCCGAGCGCCATCCTGCCCTACCACTACGCCGGAACGATGGGGCTGCGCGAGGGCACGCACGTCCACAGTTTTTTCAGGGCGCTGGGGGCTTGCGAACTCGACGAGACCATCTGCGCCTCAGCGGGCACCGAGGCCTGGAGTATGGGCTACGGCGCGCGCTACGGCGTGGACATGCAGGACGTTCCGCACGCCCGCACCATCGTCCTATGGGG
>JANXWI010000486.1 GCA_025351205.1 Deinococcus sp. | reverse complement strand
GGAGGCGTTGACCGTGACTGGAACGGGGTTGTCGAGCCTGGGCGTGATGCCGCCTTTCATCAGGGCGATCAGCTCGTGGCATTTGCGCCGGGTCACGTTCTCGTAGTAGCCAGAGTCATTGAGTTGCACCACGGGCGCGGTGCCGCAGCTACCCAGGCACTCGACCTTCTGCACGCTGAACATCCGGTCCGGCGACAGCTCGCCGGGCTGCACGTCGAGCTGCTCGACCAGTTCGTCCCACAGCTCGTCGGCCCCGGCCAGCGAGCACATCAGCGTGCTGCACACCTGAAGGTGGTATCTGCCGGTGGGCACGGTGCTGTAGGTGGAATAGAAGCTCATGACACTGCGGACCTCGGTGGCGGTGCTGCCGATGAGGTTGGCGATTTCGGCCATGTGAGGGTCGGACACGTGCCCGTGCGCGTTCTGCACCTCACGCAGCAGCGGCATCAAAGCCGAACGTTTGCCCTGCGGCGTGGACGGGTAACGGGCGAAGATTTCTGTCAAGAGTGGTTGTTTATCGTCGAAATAATTCACTCATTCCCTCCAGATAGGCCAGGTCGCCCCAGACAATCGACTCAGCTGCTCTTGTGAGCGACCACCCTGCCTCAACAATGTTGTGATCTGACCCCGGTGATTGGCGTCATGTACCAGCATCAGGGTCAACATTTGCACGGGATTCGAGGCAAAGTAGTTCACGAAGTTTCCCCCACCATTCAGAGCGTCCTGCACAGCGTTCAATACGGCGGTGTCGGATTCAACAAAGGCCTGCCGGAGTTGCTCGACGCTCAGAGTGACGTTCCAGAACTGCTGGTCGCCCTCCTCGGTCCGCACCGTGATCTGGTTGGCAAACCTGGAACCCACGCGGTCCAGATACACCTTGCGCACGCCCACCAGATGTTCCAGAAGTTGCCCGACACTCATGCCGCCCTGCCCATCCGAGAGGCCGAAATCAGCCTCGGTCACGGCGTTCAGAAGGGCAGAATTTACACGACCATTCCGGTGATAAGCCTCGACAAGTGGGTCCAGATTATTCCCTACATTCACTTCACGCCCTCCAGACGGGCCAGGTGGCCTCTTCAAGTGCTTTGACCAGCGCCAAACGCCTGCCCTGAAATGTGAAGCGGGCGAAGCTGTCTGTTCCAAGGAGGTGCTTACCTATGAAGTGCGGCATCGCCACCCCCTGAAGTAAGCAGTCGAATCTGTTTGAACGCCGCCAGGGATAAAGAGACGCCCAGCACGAGGAGAACGAGGAGCGTCAGGGCATTGTCACTCGGGTTGAACATCATCCTGGTCACCATACTCAGGCTGAGCAGCGCGTCGAGAATGCCGACGATGAACAGCACGGTGCAGACCGTTCGCCACACCGGACCCAGCCGGGCGCGAGCGAAGACAGACACGAGCAGGGCCACGCAGGCAGCGCCGCCGAGCAGACTCAGGCCCGCGAGCAGGATGTACAGCCCGCCTGTATATCTATATCTTTCTATGAACGCCGAATAAACCGAGACCCCGAAAACCACAAGGCTGTAAATCCCCAGCGGCAGGCCGGGAAGCACCCCAAACATAATGTCGAAGGCCCGGCTCCGGTAGAAGCGCTGGAATGGATTTGGCTGAATGTGCCCGCCACCCAGTTTCCCGATCTCGCCCGCGTTTGCCATGCTCACGCTCTCCAGACGGGCCAGGTGGCCTCTTCGAGCGCTTCCAGCCGCTCCTTCGTCCAGCCGCTCTGCCTGCGCAGCGTGGCGATCTGGCCCCGGTGGTGCGAGTCGTGGACGATGGTGTGTTGCAGAAAGTGCGCCGGGTTGGACTGATACGCCCCTTCCTTCCACGGGTCGTCGAAGGCTCGGCCTTCCGCGAGGGCGTCCTGCACGGCTTTCAGAGCCGCCGCGTCGCCTGATACGAAGGCGGCCCGCAGCGTGTCCAGGTCGGCGTCGTCTGCCACCTTGCTCAGCCCCTCAGCGTGCGGTGGCGAGATGTTTTCCAGCCAGTCGCGCCGGAAGCCCGCCATGTGCGCCAGCAGGTTGCCGATGCTGTTGTCTTCGGGCGCGTCTTCCAGGGCCAGATCGGCGGCACTCAGCGCGTCCAGCAGGGCGGCATTGACCCG
>JANXWI010000467.1 GCA_025351205.1 Deinococcus sp. | reverse complement strand
AGCGATGAGCCGCCAAGCGGATCGACCCCGATCTTCACGCCTGCCTTGCGGATGGCGTCCAGATCGATGATTTCGGGCAGTGCCGCCACATACGGACTGATGAAATCCCATTCCTCGGCGTGGGCCAGCGCCTCGGCGGGCGTCACGGTTTTCACGCCCGCCAGTCCGGTTTCCAGCAGTTCGTTGGCGCGGCGCTGCACCGCAGCCGTCACGTCGGTGTCGGCGGGGCCGCCGCTGGGCGGGTTGTACTTGAAGCCGCCGTCGCGGGGCGGGTTATGGCTGGGCGTGATCACGACGCCGTCGGCCTGAGTGGTTCCGGCCTTGTTGTGTTCCAGAATGGCGAAACTGACGAGCGGCGTGGGCGTGAACTCACCGCCCTGGCTGCGCCGCACCTGCACGCCGTTGGCCGCCAGTACCCGGAGTGCGGTGTTCAGGGCCGGAGCCGAGAGCGCGTGGGTGTCGGCCCCGATGTACAGCGGCCCGCTGATGCCCATTTGGGCGCGGTGTTCGCAGACTGCCTGGGTGATCGCCAGGATGTGCGCCTCGTTGAAGGTCCTGTCCAGGCTGCTGCCCCGGTGGCCGCTGGTCCCGAACGACACGCGCTGAAGAGGATCGGCAGGGTCGGGCTTAAGACCTTCGTAGGCGGCCAGCAGCGCCGGAATGTCGGTCAGCAGACCTGCGGGGGCGGGGCGTCCGGCCAGCTCTGATAGGGGCATGCGCGTAGTGTACCCAAGCTGATGGGCTAGGGACATTGGACCGCCTTTCGCGCCGCCTGGCGGTGCTACCCTTGGGTATGGCGTCCAAGTCCACACTTTCCAAGTTCAGGGAACTGCTGACCGACTTCTGGCGCATGAGCAAGATTCTGATCGCGTCGGCGGCCATTCCGGTGGTGCTGTACCTGCTGCTGCTGTGGGCGGGCGTTCTCAAGTAGATTGGAGCTTCCCCCAATCCTGAACCGGTGACAGCCCTGGAAGTGCTTCCAGCACGGTTTCCTGCCCCGCCGTGTTACGGTGCAGCCATGACCAAGCCAGCAAGCGGCAAGACCCCCTCTGCCCCCGACGCCGAAGCCTCTCCCGCCGCCAGGACGGGCGCCGGCGGCAGCCGGGGGGCTGGCGGGCAGGTGGTCGATCTGCTGAGCCTGGAACACGCCCTGGTGCTGGAAACCGCCCGCGTGACCGAGGCCGCAGCTCTCGCCGCCAGCCGCCTGGTGGGCATGGGCGACAAGAACGCCATCGACGCCGCCGGGACCGAGGCCATGCGCTCCGTGCTCAACTCGCTCGACATCAGAGGCACGGTGGTGATCGGTGAGGGTGAGATGGACGAGGCGCCCATGCTGTACATCGGCGAGGTGCTGGGCAGCGGCAGGCACGAGGTGGACATCGCTGTGGACCCGGTCGAGGGCACGGTGGTCACCGCCAAAGGGCTGCCCAACGGTCTGGCGGTGATCGCCATCAGCGAGAAGGGCGGCCTGATGCACGCGCCCGATTGCTACATGGAAAAGCTGGTGGTGCCGCCACCCGCCGCCGGACGGGTGAACCTCGACTGGCCGGTGGAGGCCAACCTGGCGGCCATCGCGCAGAGCCTGGACCGCACGGTGGCCGACCTGCTGGTGGTGATTCTGGACCGGGACCGGCACCAGGAGCTGATCGGGCGGGTGCGTGGGGCAGGCGCGCGGGTAAAATTGATCGGTGACGGCGACGTAGTGGCGAGTCTGGCCGTGGGGGTGCGGGGCACCGGCGTTCACGCCCTGATGGGGTCGGGCGGGGCACCCGAGGGCGTGCTGAGCGCGGCGGCCCTGAAGTGCCTGGGCGCGGAGATCCAGGGGCGCTTTCTGGCCGAAGACGAGGCCATGCGGGCGCGCTTCGTTCAGATGGGCGTGGAAGAGAGGCGCGTCTACAGGACCGCCGACCTGGCCCCCGGCAGGCAGATGGCCTTCTCGGCCACCGGCATCACCGACGGAGAACTGCTCGACGGGGTGCGGAGATTCGGGGGCGGGGCCAGAACCCACACCGTCGTGATGGGCTACGCCACGCGGGTGGTGCGCTTTCTGGACAGCATCCACCTTGAGGGCGACGGCGCGCGGGTGGTGGTCCGGGTCTGACGGTTCGCGCTGGTACGGCGGGGGAGACCGGCGAGGCGTCTCGGTACGGCTCCGTACTACGGGTCACCAGCGCCGTGTGACCGGGGGTGTGGACCGCTCTGGCCCGCCGCCTGGGCTATCCTCTTGCCCATGACGCCGGACGCCCGCCCAGACCAGTCCGTGCCCCTGGCCACCGCTGTTCAGCCCGCCAACACCGCCCGCCTGACCATCTCGTGCCCCGACAGGCGCGGCATTGTGGCGGCGGTGTCGCAGTTTCTGCACAACCACGGGGCCAACATCATCCACAGCGACCAGCACAGCACCGACCCCCAGGGCGGGCAGTTTTTCATGCGGATGGAGTTTCATTTAGACGGCCTCGACATGGCCCGTGAACCCTTCGAGCGGGCGTTCGCGGCGGTGGTGGCCGAACGGTTCGGCATGGACTGGCACCTGTGGTATTCGGACCGCCCCAAGCGCATGGGCTTACTGGTCAGCCAGTACGACCACTGCTTTCTGGACCTGCTGTGGCGCAGGCGCCGGGGCGAACTGGACGCCCACATTCCGCTGATCATCAGCAACCACGAATTGCTGCGCCGCGACGCCGAGATGTTCGGTGTGCCGTTTCACGTCGTGCCGGTGACGAAGGAGACCAAGCCGCAGGCGGAGGCGGAAGCGCTGGCGCTGCTGAAAGGACAGGTCGATTTCGTGGTGCTGGCCCGCTACATGCAGATCCTGTCGGGCGATTTTCTGCGCGAGGTGGGCGTGCCGGTGATCAACATCCACCACTCGTTTCTGCCCGCCTTCGTGGGGGCCAACCCCTACCGGGCGGCCTTCACGCGCGGCGTGAAACTGGTGGGGGCCACCGCCCACTACGTGACCGAAGAACTCGACGCCGGCCCGATCATCGAGCAGGACGTGGCCCGCGTGACCCACCGCGAGACGCCTGAGACCCTGATGAGATTGGGCCGCGATGTGGAGCGGCAGGTGCTGGCCCGCGCGGTCAAGGCCCACGTCGAGGACCGGGTGCTGGTCCACGGCAACAAGACGATGGTGTTCTGAGACGCAGGCGCGTGCATGAACATGCACTGACCGTGAATATGTATAATCGTTCCCTATGACTGCCCGGACTCAAATCACAGACCCCGACGCCCATCAGGTCACGCTCCACACGCCGGATACCTTGCCCGCGCCCTGCATGGCGGGCCGTGACTTTTTATCCAACCTCGACATGACGCCCGCCGAGCTGCGCGTGGTGCTCGACACGGCGGCCAGCATGAAGCGCGGCGAGTGGCGGAACGTAAAGCCGCTCCTGGGCCTGTCGCTGGCGATGCTGTTCGAGAAGGCCTCCCTGCGCACCCGCACCACCTTCGACGTGGGCATGTACCAGCTGGGTGGGCACGCCATCACGCTGTCGAACGCCGAGATCGGTCTGGGCACCCGCGAGCGCGTGTCGGACGTGGCCCGCAATCTGGAGCGCTGGGTGGACGGCGTGATGGGCCGCGTCTACCTGCAACAGACCCTCACCGAACTGGCCGAGCACGCCAGCGTGCCGGTGATCAACGGGCTGAGCGACATGCTGCATCCGGTGCAGCTGCTGGCCGACTACCAGAGCATCGAGGAGGAGCTGGGCGGCGCGGCGGGCAGGCGCGTGGTGTACATCGGAGACGGCAACAACCTCGCCAACAGCCACATTCACATGGGCATGCTGACCGAAAGTTCGGTGACGGTGGTGACCCCGCTGGGCTACGAACCCAACGGCGCGGTGCTTCAGGAAGCGCTCAGGCAGGGCGCGGACGTGACCCTGACCAACGACCTCTCGGCCATCGACGGCGCAGACGTGCTGTACACCGACGTCTGGATCAGCATGGGCCAGGAAGACCAGGCGGCGCTCCGGCGCAAGGCCTTTCAGGGCTATCAGGTCACGCCCGCCATGCTGGAACGGCTGGCCCCGGGCGGCATCTTCCTGCACTGCCTGCCCGCCCATTACGGCGAGGAAACCGTGCCGGAGGCCACCGAGCACGCCAGGAGCCGGGTCTTCGATCAGGCCGAGAACCGCCTGCACGCCCAGAAGGCGCTGCTCTACCACCTCATGGGCGGCATGAAGCCGAGGTGCTAAGGGGAGCTGGGTGATGAAGGAGGCCCGATGAGCTTGTCGCTGCACACCGAGCGCCTGACCCTGCGCCCGCTGCGCCCCGCCGACGCGCCTGTACTGGCAGCCTACCGCAACGATTTGGCGGTGGCGCTCTACCAGGGCTGGAAGCTGCCGTACACCGTGCAGGACGCCGGAGGGCTGATCGCTGAAATGGCGGGGCGTATTCCGGGCGATCCTTGCTGGGTGCAGATCGGGCTGGAGCTGAAGGAAACCGGCGCACTGATCGGAGACGTGGCGCTCTGCACTGAGGTTCAGCAGGCCAAGATCGGGGTCACGCTGTCGGCAGCCGCGCAGGGCCAGGGCTACGCGCACGAGGCGCTCAGGGCGCTGCTGGCCCACGCCTTCGGCACACTTTCTCTGGAGCAGGTGTGCGCCGAGATCGACCCACGCAACGCAGCCGTGACGAGGCTGCTGCTGGCTCTGGGTTTCCGGCACACTGAGACGCAAATCGGTGTCTATCAGAACAGGGGAGAACGGACCGACAACGCGGTGTATATGCTGGTGCGAGAGGAGACGCTGACGTGACGATTCCCAGAGTATTTATAGACGGCGAGGCCGGAACCACGGGCCTGCAACTTCGCTCCCGGCTGGAGGGCCGAGGCGACCTGGAGCTGCTGAGCATCGCCCCGGAATCGCGCAAAGACCCGCAGGCGAGGCGGGAGCTTCTGAACGCCAGCGACGTGGCGATCCTGTGCCTGCACGACGATCTGGCGCGGGAAGCCGTGACCCTGATCGACAACCCGGCCACACGGGTGCTGGACGCCTCCTCGGCCCACCGGGTCGCGCCGGACTGGACGTTTGGGTTTCCCGAACTGACGGCGGGACAGGCCGACGCCATCGCCAGCGCCAGCCGTGTCAGTAACCCTGGCTGCTACAGCACCGGGGCCATCGCCCTGCTGCGCCCGCTGACCGAGGACGGACTGCTGCCCGCCGATTATCCGGTGAGCGTGACCGGGTTTTCCGGCTACAGCGGCGGCGGGCGGGCGCTGGTGGAGGCTCAGGAATACGGCCTGGAACATCCGATGGCCGGGCACTTTAAGAGCTATGGCCTGCACCTTGACCACAAGCACGTGCCCGAGATGCAGAAATACGGCGGCCTGACTTTTGCCCCGGTCTTCGCGCCGAACGTGGGCGACTGGCGGCAGGGCATGATCGTCCAGATTCCCATTCATCTGCGGCTGCTGGGGGTCACGGCAGAGCAGCTTCACGCCGCGCTGGAGGCGCACTACCGGGGCCAGCAGTATGTGAAGGTGCAGCCGCTGGACGGTGCGCCCGCCATTCTCGACCCACAGGCGCTGCAAGGCACCAACCAGATGGAACTGTTTGTCTATTCAAACGACCAGCGTCAGGCGCTGCTGCTCGCCCGTCTGGACAACCTGGGCAAGGGAGCCAGCGGCGCGGCGGTGCAGAATCTGGAGCTGATGCTGGGGTTGAATCCGCGTGTTTGAAAGTTCAGCTGATCTGCCGTGTGCCCAGGAGAACCACTTATGACCCAACATCAATCCCTGCACTTTCCCAAAGGCTTCCAGTCGTCCGCCCTCGCCGCTGGCCTCAAGCCTTCGGGCAAGACCGACCTGAGCTGCGTGGTCAGCAGCGCCCCATGTGCCTGGGCTTTCGCGGGCACGCGCAGCACCACCGCCGCCGCCTGCGTGACCCGGAACCGTGAGCTGTACGCGGGCGGCAAGGCGGTGCGGGCGCTGGTGGTGAACGCCGGGATCGCCAACGCGGCCACCGGCAGCCAGGGGGCGCGCGACAACCTCGACATGGCCGACGCCCTGGGCGGGATCATGAACACCCGCACCCATGAGGTGCTGACCGCCAGCACCGGCATTATCGGGCACCTGCTGCCGATGGACCGCCTGCTGAGCGGCCTGGAGCACCTGCAAGGCGACCTGGGAACGGAGGTGCCGCCGTTCGCCGCCGCCATCATGACCACCGACACCCGGTCCAAGACCGCCAGCGCCACGCTCAGTACGGGCGCAGTGATCGTGGGCACCGCCAAGGGCAGCGGCATGATTCACCCCGACATGGCGACCATGTTCGCGTTCGCCTTCACGGACGCACAGGTCGATCAGGACGCGCTGCGCTCCGCTTTCCCGGCCATCGTCAACCGCACCTTCAACGCCGTGACCGTGGACGGCGACACCAGCACCAACGACATGGCGATTGTTCTGGCGAACGGGCAGGCCGGAGAGGTGCCGCTGGACGAAGTTCTACAGGCACTCGAAGGTGTGCTGCGCGACCTCGCCCGCCAGATCGCCGCCGACGGTGAGGGGGCCACCAAGCTGCTGACGGTGAAAGTGTCGGGGGCCGCCACCGAGGCACAGGCGCTGGTCGCCGCCCGCACCTGCTGCGTGTCGCCGCTGCTCAAGAGTGCGGTACACGGCAACGACCCCAACTGGGGCCGGGTCATTATGGCCGTGGGGCGCAGCGGGGCCGCCGTGGACACCCAGGCCATGACCGTGAGCGTACAGAGCGTTCCTGTATTTGCAGGCAAGCCGCTGGCCTACGACGCTGCTGCCGTATCCGCCGCCATGAAGGCCGCTGAGGTCATCTTCGAGGTGAACCTGGGCGTGGGCGAGGCGTGTGGCGAAGCCTGGGGATGTGATCTGAGCGCGGAGTATGTGGTGATCAATTCAGAGTACACGACTTAAGGAATCCAGAGACACGCCATCGAATCTAGAAAGTGCAGGGGCCTGCCCGCCGCCCCCGACGATCTGCCAGGGGAGCCAGAGGCGCGCCGAAGATTCCGGTGATATCCGCCCCGGTACACTCGCCCCATGAGCCTTCCCAAGCTGGTCGCGGGCGTGATCGCCTCG
>JANXWI010000372.1 GCA_025351205.1 Deinococcus sp. | reverse complement strand
GGGGGCGAAAAGGGTGTGGATTACTTCGCCATCATGGCGTCGGCCACCAGCTTGTCCTCGGTCACCACGAAGTCCAGGGTGCTGCCGCTCATGGTGCCCAGCGCGAAGATGCTGTAGCTCTTGCCGCCGGCCACCGACAGGCCGCTGAGGTTCTTGACCACCGGGGTGGTCTTGCCGAAGGGCACGATGTCGAGGTTCACGCCCATCGGGTCCACGTTCACGGTGTACTCGTTGCCGTAAGACACGCCGGTGGGCAGGATGGCGGCGTTGTTGTAGTCCTTGGCGATGGCCTGCACGCGGGGCGCGTCGGGGGCCAGGTGGTAGACGTTCACCTCGGCCTTGCCCTTGTTCATGTTCAGGCTCTTGGCGGTGAAGATCTTGGGCTTGAGGTTCTTCAGGTAGCCCACGGCGGCCACGGTGTAGTAGGTTCCGGCGGTCAAGGTCACGTCGCCCTTGAACACCACGGCCATCTTGTCGCCGGCGGCGGTGATCATCACGTTGTGCTTGCCGGCAGGCACGTTGCCGTAAGGGGTCACGGCCTTGAAGGGCGCGTTGGCGACGGTGCGGGTTCCGTCCACGTACACGTCCACGGCGGGGGCGTCGGACACGCCGTGAACCACACGGACGTAGGCGGTCTTGCCGTCGTTCATCTGTGCCGAGGCGAGGCTCAAGCTGGCGGTCAGGGTGGCAATGGCGATCAGGGTGAAGTTTTTCATGGTGTGCTCCTCGTGTGCGGCATCCGGGGGTCGGTTGCTTCCTGAACAGTTATATGCAGCCGGGGCCAGACTGGATTGCCGGGTGGGCAGCCGGGAGCAACGTGAAGGCGAGATAAATCCGGATACGGACTGGAGAATCTGTCCGTCCATGCCTCAGACTTGAGTCATGCGCCTGAAAGTCCAGTCCCGTTCCCTGCGCCAGCGACTCCGGCCCCTGGTTCCGGTGCTGCTGCTCGTGCTGGGCGTTTTGCTCGGGCTGCTGTGGCCTACGCTGCACCGTTCGCCGCTGATGCTCGGTCAGGACGCCGCCTACCCCGGCGCGCAGGCGCGGGTCAGCTGGTCGGAGCAGAGCGGCGGCGTGATCGACATCCGGCCCACCACAGGCCGGGCCGCCACGCTGCTGGTCATCTATCCGGGCGGGCTGGTGCGGCCCCAGGCGTATCAGTGGCTGGGCACGGCGCTGGCCCCGGCGGGCGTGGAAACCGTGATCGTGCGCTTCCCACTCGACCTGGCCGTGACGGGTGTGAACCGCGCCGACGACGTGATCGCCCGCTACGCCCAGGGCCGCCCGGTGGTGCTGGCGGGCCACAGCCTGGGCGGAGCGATGGCGGCGCAGTACGTGAGCGGCAACCCCGGAAAGGTCAGAGGCCTGATCCTGATGGGCGCGTATCCGGCGGGCAACGTCAGCCTGAAGGGGCAGACCAATCTGGCGGTGCTGAGTCTTCTGGCCGAACATGACACGGTGGCGAAGGCCAGCGACGTGCGGGATGGCCTGACCCGGCTGCCAGCCGACGCAAAACTCGTGACCGTCAGAGGCTCGGTGCACGCCTTCTTCGGGCGCTACGGGCCGCAGAAGGGCGACGGGGTGCCCACGGTGAGCCGCGCCGACGCCGAGGCGCAGACCGTGCGGGCGATGCTGACGTTTCTGCGCGACGAGTGAGGAAGAAGGTATCAGCGGTTCGGACGGTGGTTCGGCTCAGTTCCAGAGAGGTCGAGAAAACGTCATCTGAGACGCCCCGCCCGTCCACCCTTCCGAGATCGAAGAGCTAAAAACGCCGTGCGTATCGGCATCCTACTCAAGAAATCAGAAAGAACCGGTCCACCGATTACCAGCCCCAGCTGCCCGGAATGCCCTTGAACGGCCCCACGATCTCGGAGGTGATCCAGCCGCCGTAGAACTCTCCGGGCTGCGGCACCACCAGTTCACCGTCCACCGTCACGCGCTCCATGCGGCCCGCATAGAGTGCCACGTATCCGGCAATCGGGGCGAACTCGGGCGTGGGCCACTCGTAGCTCCAGGCCGCCGAGGGCACGCTCACACCGCCCGCGCTCAGGGTCCAGTAACTCGCCCGCCCTTTGAATTCGCAGACGCTGCTGCCGGTGGCCGGGGTCAGCACGCCCGGCAGGAAGTCGCTGTGCGGCAGGTAGTAGCCGGGCGGATGGCTGGTTTCCAGCACCCGGTACGCGCCGCTGCTGTCGGCGATCTTCACGCCGCCCAGCCAGATTTCGATGTGTTTCGGGCTGCGTTCCAGTCTGGGCGGGCGCGGGTACTGCCAGACCGATTCCTGGCCGGGGGCGGGGACGACGGGCACGGGTTTCATGGCACGAGTCTGGGCCGTGGGCGGCAGCAGGGCTGTGGCGGGGGGCGCAATTGCACCGGGAAGATGAAGCGGGCCGGGTGGCGCCGACCACTGGGCGGGTCTATTCTGGATCATGACCCAGACTCAAGCTGAACGGTTGGCCCAGGCATCTGACCAGACGGCCCCTGACCAGACCCCACCCGAGCTGGCCCCACTCGACCTGACGCGGCTCATCAACCTGCACGACTTCGAGGCGGCGGGGCAGCCGCGCCTGACCAGCAACGCGCTGGACTACTACCGCAGCGGCGCGAACGACGGCCACACCCTGAGCAACAACCAGGCCGCCTTTGCCCGCCTGAGCCTGCGCCCACGGATGCTGAACGACGTGAGCCACGTGAACCTGGAAACCACCGTGCTGGGGCTGCCGCTGAGCGCGCCCATCGGCTTTGCCCCCAGCGCCTTTCACGGGCTGGCGCACCCCGACGCCGAACTGGCCACGGTGCGGGCCTGCGCGGCGGCGGGCCGGATCATGACGCTCAGCACGCTGTCCAATACCTCCATCGAAGAGGTGGCGGCCCAGGCCGAGGGGCGGCTGTGGTTTCAGCTGTACCTGTACCGTGACCGCGAACTGGCGCGCGCGCTGGTGCAGCGGGCCGAGGCCGCCGGGG
>JANXWI010000329.1 GCA_025351205.1 Deinococcus sp. | reverse complement strand
TGCTCGCCGGATGACGCGCGCCTTATTGGCACCAGAACGCACCAGCTGCGTGAGATACGTTTCCTGATCTTCCGTCAACCGCACGGGGTATTGAAGAGAGCGATTCATGCCTCAGTATGACAACTTTTAGAACGCTGTAATAACAGGCTGGACCTGAAATTCACCATCAGAAATCCTTGCAGATCCAGTCCCAGCTTGCTGCGTTCCAAGACGGCGGAGACGCGCCGAATATAACCCTGCTGTTTCAGGCGGGCAATGCGCTTATGAGGTCCGGCTGTCGATAAACCGGCTTCCCTGGCGAGCGCCTCCCTGTTCTCTTCTGCATTTTCTTGCGGAACCTGGAGCAACCTTCGGTCTGTGGTGTCCATGCCCGAATTGTCTACTTCCGGTAGAGAAAGTCAAGCACAGGTACCGATGTTGAAGAAGATATCGCCGCCCCTTGCAAAACCTGTCAAGACTGTCTACCGTACCTCACAGGCCCCAGTGGCGGGGTTATGTGGTCGCAAACCGGAGGTTCGTTCTTTGCCCCACTGCAGGAGGCTGGTCTGATGAATGCTTCCGGTGCCAATGGCCTGCCACTCCTTGAAACGAGCAACCTGGGGAAGAGGTTCCGGGGCCTTGTGGCTCTGCATGAACATGCAATAAGGGTGCAGGACGGGGAAATCGTGGGCGTGATCGGTCCCAACGGCAGCGGAAAGAGCACGCTCTTCAATCTGATCACCGGCTTTCTGCGCCCCACGGGGGGTAAGGTCCGCTTTCGCGGTCAGGACATCGTTGGCCTGTCGCCGGCCCGCGCCAACAGGCTGGGAATCGCGCGCACCTTCCAGGGTACCCGGCTGTTCGCCGACCTGAGCGTCATTGACAACGTGCGGGCCGCCGCCCAGTTGCGTTATCCGGTCTCGATTCCGAGCGCCGTGCTGGGCTTGCCAGCCGCCCGGCTGGCGGGACGTCAGACGGAAGTGGTGGCGCGGGAAGTGCTCGACCTGATCGGTCTGACGTCACACGCCCTCCACCGGGCCTCCAGCCTGTCTTACGGCGACGGTCGTCGACTGGAGATCGCCCGGGCCCTGGCCACCCGCCCGGCCCTGCTGATGCTCGACGAACCGGCCGCCGGCCTGAACGAGGGGGAGACCCGCCAGCTCGCCGAGCTGATCGTGGCCGTCAGAGACCGCTACCAGGTGGCGATTATGGTCATCGAGCACGACATGGACCTCGTGATGAGCGTCTGCGAGCGCGTTCAGGTGCTGGCGCAGGGCGAGGTGATCGGTGAGGGCACGCCAGCCGAGGTGCAGGCCAGCGCCCGGGTCCGCGCGGCGTACCTCGGCAGTGAAGACGCCGCGTGACCTGGCGTGGTGCTGGCGGTCGGAGTGAAGTGTTTGGAACGGGGCGAAACGCTCCTGCCCGGCGTCTTCCACCGTGCAACGCAGATCAGCTGCACAGGTCAGCCTCTGCAGCCCGGCCTGCGGAGGCGTGCCGGTGACCCTGCAGGCCGCGCCGACGGTGCCTCTGCTGTCGGTGCAGAACCTGACAGTGTCATACGGGGCAGTGCGGGCGATCAGCGGCGTCAGTCTGCACCTGCAGGCCGGGGAGGCGGTCGCCCTCCTCGGGGCCAACGGGGCCGGGAAATCCACCACCCTGCGCGCCATCTCCGGGCTGGTGCGGTCACAATCGGGCAGCGTCACCTTCGACGGCCGTGAGATCGGTGGGCTGAACCCGACCCGGATCGTGGAGCGCGGCGTCGCCCACTGCCCGGAAGGCCGCCGGGTTTTCGGCGGGCTGAGCGTGCTGGAGAACCTCCGACTCGGAGCGAGCGTGCGCCGCGACCGGCCCGAGGTGAGAGACGATCTGGAACGCATGCTGACGCTGTTCCCGGTGCTGCGCGAACGACACGCTCAGTCGGCTGGCACGCTCTCGGGCGGTGAGCAGCAGATGCTCGCCCTTGCCCGCGCCCTGATGGCTCGACCAAAGCTGCTGCTGCTGGACGAGCCTTCCCTGGGCGTGGCACCGCTGCTGGTGCGCTCTATCTTCCAGACCCTGCGTGAACTCAAGGCGTCTGGCGTAACCATCCTGCTCGTCGAACAGAACGCCCGCGCAGCGCTGGCACTGGTGGACCGGGCCTACGTGCTGCGGACCGGCAGCGTGGCACTCGAAGGGGAGGCCCAGGCCCTT
>JANXWI010000327.1 GCA_025351205.1 Deinococcus sp. | reverse complement strand
TCCTCAAGGGCGTCCGTTCTGCCCAAGAAGCAACCAACACCGGGCATTTCAGATGTGGCGCGACGTCGGTGTAGGGATGGCCTGAAGTTCAGGCCATCCCTGCGCTTCGTTTACCAGCGACACGATTAACCTGACAGAACCGTTCGAACAGCGACTCTTCGCCGTCCCGGTAACTCAGGGCATAGCGAAGGTAGAGCCAGACGGCATGGCTGATGACCGAAAGCGGAAATCGGTATCCTGGAAGCTTCTGGTTGATAAGCACAACCGAAGTGTCAACCCGCTGTCACGGGCAGAAAGCCGCTGGCCTGAACGCCGCCGAGCACGAACACCAGGGCCTCGGTGACATACATCTCCAGTGTCCGCCCCGCTGGTGCCCGGCCCCAGATCAGGGCCGCCGCATACAAACTGCTCGCCGTCAGCGCGGCCACCAGCTCCCTGGGCAGGACCCGTGAATTCGGGGCCTGGCGGCAGCCGTTCAGGCTGTCCAGCAGCTGTTCGCAGAGCCGCTGCTGGACCTGCTGTTTGATCTGCATCTCCATCTCGTTGTCGTGGACATGGCACTGCTCATGAACCTGCGACATGAACAGGCAGGTGGCCGTCAGCAGGCTGTACAGCCCGTGGACATCAAAGGTCAGGGGCTGGATCACGCTCAGAGCCAGCAGCCCGTCCAGATGCCCCTGGATGACCTGCGCGAACAGCCCGTACTTGTCCTGGTAGTGGGCGTAGAAGGTGGCGCGGTTGATGCCCGCCCGCGCGGTGATGTCCTGGACGGTCAACGGGGCGAGGCCATGCTCGCTGAGCAGCGCCTGGAAGGCGGCCTGAATCGAGCGCCGGGTGCGCAATATACGCGGATCGACACGGGGAGGAGCAGGCATCATGCGCGGGTTCACCTCCTACCGACTAAACAACACATCCGCGTTTCTGTGCCTGGAGTCGGCGGCCAGGACACATCAGAATATACACGACAAATGTGGCCTAAACGATGGCTGTTGTCTACAGGAGGAAAGGTGAAGAAGTTGATCGTGTTCGGGGCGTCCGGCGGTACGGGGCGTCGCCTCGTTGAACAGGCTCTAGAAAAGGAATATGAAGTGACGGCGTTTGTCCGGCAGGCCGGTTCCTTTCCTGGGCCCCACCCCAGGCTCCGATTGGTGGTCGGAGACGTCAGGAACGTGCAGGCGGTGTCCGAGGCCATCGGCGGTCAGGACCTGATACTGAGCGCCCTCGGACCGAGCTTCAAGACCGAACCCGTCTGTGAAGAGGGCACGCGCGCGATTCTCGCGGGCATGCAGGTGCGCGGCGTCCAGCGGCTGGTGGCCCTGAGTGCCTACGGCGCAGCGGACACCCACCACGGCCTGTACAGCTGGGTGACGTGGACAATGCTGAGCGCCAAGATGCAGGACAAGGAACGGATGGAGGCGCTGATCCGGGCCAGCCACACCGACTGGACGCTGATTCGTCCCCCCGCCCTGACCAATGGACCGCGCACCGGCAAGTACCAGACCGGGCTGGACGTGCCGATCAGCCTGGCCTCGAATATCTCGCGGGCCGATGTGGCCGACTTCATGCTGCGCGAGGTTCTGGAAAGGCAGTATCTGCGTGTGGCCCCCACCATCACGGCCCAGCGGGGGGCGGGAGCATCATGACGCCGATCCCCTCAACCCTCCAGAATCGCTCGATGCGGGGCCGCGTCGCCATGGTGACCGGGGCCAACGGGGGGATGGGTCGGGTGATCGCCAGCGACCTGGCCCGCCTGGGCGCTGGCGTGGTCCTGGTGGTTCGGAGTGCAGATCAGGGAGAGGCCCTGAAACGCGAGATCACCCAGGCCACCGGGAATCTGGAAGTCGATTTTCTGGTGACCGACCTGTCCGATCAGGCGTCCATCCGGCAGATGGTCACAGCCTTTCATCAGCGGCACACGCAGCTTCACGTCTTGGTCAACAATGCTGGTATTCACCTGCAAGACCGTCAGCTCAGCAGGGACAACCTGGAGATGCACCTGGCGGTCAATCACCTGGCCCCCTTTCTGCTGACTACCCTGCTGCTGGATACCCTGAAGAGGAATGCACCGACCCGCATCGTGAACGTCAGCTCGCAGGCCATGGCCGACACCCGTCCAGTTCCGTTTCTCGGGCAGCCCCAACCTGCCGTGCTCGACCTGAACGACCTCCAGAGCGAGCGCAACTTTAAACCGGTCTTAGCCTATGGCCGTTCGAAACTGGCGCTGGTGATGTGCGGGTACGTGTTCGCCCGGCGGCTTCAGGGCAGCGGCGTGACCGTGAACGCGCTTCACCCCGGCATTGCGGCCACCGACATCGTGGCCGACGTCGCCCCGCCGCCGGCCCGGCCCTTCCTCGGGATCATCAAGCGCTTTCTGCTCACCCCCGAACAGGGGGCAGCATCGACGGTGCGGCTGGCGAGCGACCCAGAACTGGAACATGTCACGGGAAAGTATTTCGTGCGGGTAACAGAGCAGCGTTCGCCGGAAAGCTCGTATGACCTGGCTTTGCAGGAACAGCTCTGGTCTGCCAGCGCGTCGCTCGTAGGCCTGCCCTGAACCGGAACCCACCGGATCAACATCCGCCTCACTCTCACCGCAGGGGCACACCCATGACCATCCTGTTCACTGTCTACGTCGCGCTTTCCTTCTACTGTCTGGCGGGCGTCCTGATGGAACACTTCGCCACCTTTGCCGGCTGGCCACTTCTTGGTACCGCCGAGTTCGTGAAGGTCCGGACCGTCCAGGGCCTCGGATCGCTGTACGTGTACGTCATGCCCAAGGTGCTGCTGGCCTTGCCCCGGTTCTGCGTAGCTGAAGTTAAGCGGCTGTAACTTGGCGTTCGAACTCGGCAGGTGTCAGGTAGCCGAGGGTGGAATGGCGGCGCTGACGGTTGTAGAAGACTTCCAGATACTCAAAGATCGCTTGCCGGGCGGCGCATTGAGATT
>JANXWI010000325.1 GCA_025351205.1 Deinococcus sp. | reverse complement strand
CACCGGGCACCCCGTCGGGGTGCCCGGTGACGCGGCACTTCAGCGATGAGCGGCGAGAATTTGATGTTCCACTCCCGCAGCGTGTCGTGGCTAACCTCAATACCGCGCTCCTGGAGCAGTTCCTGCACATCCCGGTAGCGGCCAAGCGTCCTCATGGGCGCTGCTCTGGCCAAGAAGCTAAGCGGGAAGCGGTGGTACAGCCAGATCGCGTGCTGGATGATACTGATTGGGAAGCGATGGCGATAGGGCGCGGGGTCAGTCACTGACCCACCTTACCGGATAACCTGACAGAACCCCCTGAACTGGTTAAGGCAACATAACCTATGGGTGTACCAGAGCCTCCTGCTTGACGAGGAATTCATTTGGCGTTAACGTGTGCATACGTATGCAATTCAGATCGCAGGCTGTGCGTGGTGGGCGTCCCTAGGGGCGTTTACCGGACCTGCCCATCCACAGTTAAGTGCAGTTCTCAGACCTCGGGAGGTCAATCATGAATGGAATCCGGATGCTCCGCCTCACGGCCCTGTGTGGACTGGCGGCAGCCACGCAGGCCAGCGCCCAGAGTTGCTTACTCAAGCCGCCCACCGCTCCGGTGACCCTGACTGTCATCTCGTACCGCTTTCCGATCATGGAGTTCTACAGCGACGCCCTCAAGTCCTGTGGCAGCGTCCAGAACGTCAACGTCAACACCTCGCTGGTGCCCTTCGAGGGCTACGTGACCCAGGTGGGTACCGCGCTCGCGGGGGGAGGCAAAAGCCCCTACGACATTGTGCATCTCAGCGGGCGACTGGCAGGCGACTGGGGCGGCAAGGGCCAGCTTCTGCCCCTGAACGACCTGATCAAGAAGTACAGGGACCGCTACGATCTCGGCGACATTCCCCAGGCGCTCTGGGATGTAGGAACGGTTGGCGGCAACACCTACGGCGTCCCCGTCGGCTTCAACACGCAGATCATTTTTTACCGCAAAGACATCTTCGATTCCCTGGGCCTCAAGCCGCCCAAGACCTTCGCAGAGTACCAGAGCGTGCTGGACGCGCTCGCCAAGGCCAAAAAGACCAAGTACCCCTCGGCGCTCGCCCTGGGAGGCAACAACCTGGTCACGGAGTTCAACAACAACCTCGCGTCGCTGGGCGGCAAGTGGTTCGACGACGCCAACAGGCCGATCTTCAACAGTCCGCAGGGCGTCAAGGCCGCCGAGGCGCTGCGCGACTGGGTCAAGTACATGCCCCCCAGCGTCCTGAACTACAGCAACGACGACGTGATGGTGGCCTTGCAGCAGGGCGACATCGCCATCAGCAAGGTCTGGCAGACGCGGGCCGTGAGCATGGACGACAAGACCGTTTCGCGTGTCGCCGGGAAGATCATGTACGCACCGGCCTTCCGGGCCACGGAAGACAGCAGGACGGTGGCGGCCACGGCCAGCGGCGACATGTACGGTATTCCCGCCAACACCAGGACCGACGCCGACACCGTGTTCCGCGTCCTGATGGAAGCGGTCAGCCGGGGCAACGAGGGCCGGGCGGCGAGCTTCGGCATGGTGTCGCGCTCCTCGGTCAGCGGCAACGCGGTCCTGATCAACAAGAACCGCTCCTGGGGGGCCGCGTCCCAGAATGCCCGCACCGCGTCGGCAGATTTTCCCAAGGTCGCGTACATCAACCTCACCATCAACGCTGTCGCCTCCCGGTTGAACGCCGCCATCGCACAGGGCACGCCCGTCAAGGACGCCCTGGACGCCGCCGCCGAACAGGTCACCAAGGACATGAAGGCCCAGGGCTTCATCAAATAGCGTGACGAAAGCGGGAAAACTGAAGGCGGGAGGACCATGACGAACGCGGGCGTGCCGGGATGAAGGCGAAAGAATTCTGGGTGTTCGCGGCCCCGAGCCTGCTGATCATGGTCTTGCTGATGGTCGGACCACTGCTTTTTACCCTGTATCTCAGCTTCTCACAGTACTCGCTGGGCGGCGCGGCCCCGCGCCTCAATGGCCTGGACAACTACGCCACGGTCCTGTCGGATCCCGCCTTCTGGCGCGCCGTGAGTTTCACGCTGAGCTATGTGGCCATCGCCGTTCCACTGATCGTCTTGATCGGCTTCGGACTGGCCCTGCTGCTCACAGAGTTGCGCCGGGGCAAGCGGCTGTTCATCAGCGCCTACCTGCTGCCGTTTGTCGTGACCCCGGTGGTCGGGACCATGATCGTGGCCTGGCTCTTCCGGGACCGGGGCTTTTATTCCTACCTGCTCTCATTGATCGGCGTCAACGTACAGTGGCTGGCCGAACCCACCGCCGCCCGCGCCCTGATCATCGGCTACGGCGTCTGGGCGGCGGTGCCGTTCGCCATGCTGATGCTGTACGCCGGGATGCAGGCCATGAGCCAGGACCCCATCGAGGCGGCCATTGTGGACGGCGCGACCTGGGGGCAGCGGGTCCGCTACGTGGTGGTTCCGTCGCTGCAACCGATTTTTCTGTTCATCATCATGATCACCATGATGGACGGCTTCCGGCTGTTCGACTCGGTGGCGATCATGACCCGTGGCGGACCCGGCGGGGCCACCACCACCGCCATGTACTACACCTACGGCGTGGCCTTCGGTGACCAGCTGTTGGGACGGGGCAGCGCCGCCATCGTCCTGTGCATGATCGGCATCCTGATCCTGCTCTCGCCGTTTCTGTACCGCACTTACCAGGACACCGTCAAGCAGAGAACTTAAAGGGGTGTTGCCATGAGGGTGAGTCCTGCCGTCACCAAGAACTCCGCCGCGAGGACGCGCAGCCTGTCGCACGCTCCGCGCCGCAACCTGACCCAGTTCGTGATCGCCGCGCTGCTGGGCTGCTGGATGATCGCCGCCGTCACGCCATTCATCTGGACGTTTCTGACCAGCATCAAGAAGACGGTGGACGCCTTTGCCAACCCGCCGGTGTGGTTTTTTGAACCCACTTTTCAGGCGTACCGACAGCTGTGGGTCGATGAGGGCTTTACCCGGTACCTGATGAATTCGGCCATCATCAGCCTGGGTACCGTGTTCATCTCTATCAGCCTGGGGTGCCTGGCCGGGTACGGTCTGAGCCGCTACCACGGCAAGGCCGGCTTCTGGATCCTGTTCATGGCCTTCGTCTTCCGCGCCCTGCCCCGCCTGACCTTCCTGCTGCCGTTCTACTTCATCGCCCGCGTCACCGGCAGCTTCGACACCTACACGCTGCTGATCCTGGTGATGGTCGCCATCAACCAGCCGTTCACCATCTGGATGTTGCGCTCGTTCTTCGCCGATATCCCGGACGCGCTGGAGGAGGCCGCGATGGTGGACGGCTGCAACCGGTTTCAGGCGTTCTGGTACGTGATCGTGCCGATCATGGGGCCAGGCATCGTGACCGCCAGCATCTTCTCGCTGCTGCTGGCCTACAACGAGTACCTCATTCCGCTGGTGCTGACCGCCACCAACGCCGTGCCGCTGCCGGTGGCCATCTCGCAGTTCGGCGCGGAGGACATCCGCTACTGGTCTCTGAGCGCGGCGGGCGGCATTTCCATCGCCCTTCCTATTCTGCTGATCGTGATTTTCCTGCAACGCTACCTGGTCAAGGGCCTGACCAGCGGGGCCGTGAAGTCGTGACCGCTGAACAGACAGCTGAACCACCAGACGTTTCTGGCCCACCGAAGGTTCCAGGCCTGCCGCAGGCCCCAGCTCCGGCTACAGACCGCGCGGCGGCCCACGCCCGCATCGAGACCCTGCACCCGGAGCTGTTCGGGGCCGTGAGGGCGTGGCTGCGTCGCCCCAGCTTCTCGGACAGCGGCGACGGCATGGCCGAGGGGGCCGCCTACGCCCGCGACCTGCTGTCTGCGGTGGCACCCGACGCCCGCACTGTGGAGACGGCGGGATATCCGGTGGTGCTGGGCACGGTGGCCGCCGCCGATCCGCAGGCCCCCACCCTGCTGATCTACGGCCTGTACGACGTGACCCCCCTGGTGCGAGGGGAATGGACCTTCGACCCGGACCTGGCCCCGGTGGTAGAGGCCAGCGAGATTGGGGTGGACCCGGCGCTGGGCCGGGTTCTGCTGGGGCGGGGGGCCAACAACCACAAGGGGCCGGTGCTGGCCTGCATCGGGGCGGTGCGGGCCATGCTGGAGGTGGGCCAGCGTCCGGCGGCCCACCTGATTTTCGTGATCGAGGGCGAGGAGGAGATTGGCAGCCCCAGCATGGCCGCGTTCGTGGAAAGCCAGCGCCCGCTGCTGACCCGCGCCAGTGGAGCCTGGCTGCCGTGTATGCAGCAGAACAGCGCGGGCACCATGACGCTGCGCCGGGCCTTCAAGGGCACGCTGTTCGCCGAACTGGAATGTCGGGGGGGCGAGTGGGGCGGCACCCGGGACGCCCGGCACGTCTGGGCGGGCAACAGCGCCTGGATCGACGCGCCGATGATGCGCCTGATCAGGGCGCTGGCAAGCCTCTTCAGCGACGATCAGCGCCTGAAGGTGGACCGGCTCGACGAGCGTCTCCGCCCCCCGGTCAGTGCCGACAGCCCCGAGGTCTTGGACCTCCAGGCGGCGTTCGCTGCCCATCCGCAGTGGGAGGCCAATATGCGGCGCAACCTGAACGTCTCCCGGATGCTGGGGGGGCGGCCCGCGCAGGATCATCTGCCGGTGTACATGCTGGCTGCGACCGTCAACGTGCAGGGCGTGGTGGGCGGCTACGCCGGTCCCGGTTACTACACCAACATGCCCGGCTGGGCGCGGGCCAAACTCGACTTCCGCTTTCCGCCGGGGGTCACGCCCGCCGAGCTGACCGACCTGGTGCACGCCCACCTCGACGCCCGTGGTCACGGCATGGTGCGCCTGGTCAACACGCGCGGCTACGCGGCCTCGCCCGACCTGGCCGAGCAGGACGACACCCTGCTCCAGGCGGCCCGCGCGACCTGCCAGCGACAGGGAATTCCGCTGACCGTCTGGCCGATATCCAACAACTGCTGCCCGGCCAGCCTGCTGACCGAACTGCGCCGCCTGGAAGGCGGCCCGCCGATTCCGTTCAGCGTCGCCGGGGCCGGTCACGGTGACCGCGCCCACGCGCCCGACGAGTACATCACGGTGGACTCGGTGCGTCAGCTGATGCACTGGACCGTGGACTACATCGACGCCTGGGTGGTGGCCGAACAGGCCAGGCTGTCCAGGCGCGGGTCTTTCCCAGGTAACATTTCCCCAGTCCCCAGTTCCACGGCCCCCAGCCTGCCGCCACAGGAGATCACATGACCGAGACTGCCGCCCAGGCCCCTCACCCTGCGTCCGCCCCCGAGGACCTGGGCGCGATGACGGGCAACGTGGTGCGCTTCAGGGACCTGAAGTCGCGCCCGATTCCGCTGATGTTCATCGACAGCATCCTGCCCGGCCATCAGCGCCACAACTACGCGGTCATCGGCGACACCGCCAGCGAGAACGATGCCTATCAGCCGTTCATCACCTCGCCGCACGGCTTTCAGATCGGCGTGGTGCGTGCCCGGCCCGGCAACGGCCCGGCCTACCACACCCACGACTACATCGAGTCGTTCCTGCCCCTGCGGGGCCGCTGGCGCTTCTACTGGGGCCAGGACGCCGACAGGGTGGACGGCGAGACCGTTCTGGAAGAATTCGACTACGTGACCCTGCCCGCCGGGCTGTGGCGCGGCTTCGAGTACGTCGGCGAGGACGAGGGCTGGATTTTCGCGGTGCTGGAAAAGCATGAGGCCTACGAGGGCAAGGACCCTTACTGGGCACCCGAGGTCATTCGCAGGGCGCGCGAGTACGGCTTCGAGGCCAGCGAGAACGGCAAGATGATCAAGCCGGACACCTTTGCGGACCTCGAACAGCAGATGCTGCGCCAGTTCGGGGACGACTGAGGCTGTGACGGATGACCGGGAAACAGGTCTGCTGCTGCTGCCAGGAACGCTGTGTGACGCTGCCCTGTGGGCGGGCGTGTCGCTGCCTGCCGGGGCGCGGGTGATGGAGACTGTTCGGGGCGGTTCGCTGGCGGAAGCGGCAAGATTGGCGCTTACAGACGCGCCCGTACGGTTCCATCTGCTGGGCTTTTCGCTGGGGGCCATCGTGGCGTTCGAGGTGCTGCGCCAGGCTCCGCAGCGGGTGGCCCGCCTGACCCTGATCTCGGCCAATCCACATGCGCCCAGCAGCGCCCAGCTGCACGCCTGGGCCGAACAGGAGCAGCAGGTCCGGGCCGGAGGATTTGAAGCGCTGGCCGAAAGCCTTACTCCTCAAGGCCAACACCGGGAAGCGGTACTTGAGATGGCCCTGCGTGTAGGACCAGGAGCCTTCTTGGAACAGCTCGCCCTGCTGCGTTCGCGCTCCGACAGCCGCCCACTGCTGACCGACTACAATGGGCCGCTGACCCTGATGGTCGGTCAGGACGATACGGTCACGCCCCCGCGTCTGGCTGAGGAGATGAAGGCCCTCGCGCCCCAGGCACGGCTCCGGGTCATCCCGAACGCCGGGCATTACCTGCCGCTGGACGCCCCACAGGCCGTCTCTGAGGCGCTCAGGGAGCCAGCTTATGCCTGACGCCCTGAGCCGCCTGTACACCCGACTGGCCGCCGGGGAAACCATTCTCAACGGCTGGCTGCACCTGCCCGGCGGCGTCAGTGCCGAGCTGATGGGTCAGGCCGGCTACGACGCCCTGACCATCGACCTGCAACACGGTCTGGACGGCGGACTGGTTTCCACTCTCCAGGCCATCGCCGCCACGCCCGCAGCGCCGCTGGTCCGGGTGCCCTGGCTGCATCCGCCCGACCTGATGCGCGCCCTCGACGCCGGGGCGGTGGGCGTGATCTGCCCGATGATCGACACCGCCGAGCAGGCCCGCGCCCTGGTCCATGCTTGCCGCTACGCGCCGCAGGGGGGGCGCAGCTACGGCCCGACCCGCGCCAGTCTGATCTACCCCGGCTACCTGGACCGCGCCGACGCCCAGACACTGGTGTTCGCCATGATCGAGACCGCTGTGGCGCTCAGCAACCTGGAGGCCATTCTGGAGACGCCGGGGCTGAGCGGCGTGTTCGTCGGCCCGGCGGACCTGAGCCTGAGCCTGAGTGGCACGGCCACGCTGGACTTCAGCGCCGGGGAAATCGGGCAAGCCGTGGCGCGCATTGCCTACGAGACCGTGCGGCGCGGCCTGATTCCGGGCATTTTCACCCCGGGCGGAGAGCTGGCGCGGCAGGCCATGACGCTGGGCTACCGCTTCGTCACGGCTGGCACGGACTTCGCGCTGCTGTCGGGAGCGGCCCGCAGCGTGGTGGGCGATCTGCGCGGCTCGGGGATGCCCGCCCCACCTGGATACTGATACGCCCCTCCGTCTTCTTGAGCAGAACAGCGTGACTGACCACGCTTGCCCGCTGGGCACGTCTGCCAGTCGGGTCGGTCCCGCAGATAGCGCGGGGTTCAACAGGAATCCGTGTAAATCCCGGACGATGAGGCAGCGCCGGACGGTCTTTCCATCCTTCGCATACCCGACCAGATACAGTCGCGCCGGTCAACGTACACCGGCCCCCTCTTCGTAAACGCTGCAAAGGAGCATCCTGATGGCCCGTATTCTGAAATCCGGCATGAACGTGGAAACCCAGCTGAGCATCAACGAATCGGTGCAGGGCACGGTGCGCGGCATCATTGCCGACATCCGGGCACGCGGCGACGAGGCGCTGCGGGAACTGTCGCAGACCTTCGACGGCTGGAGTCCGCCTGCCTTCCGCCTGAGTGCAGGGCAGATCAATGAAGCCATCGCCCAGGTGCCCGACGAGGTGCTGGCCTCGATTCGCTTCAGCCTGGAGCAGGTGCGGACCTTTGCGCTGGCGCAGCGCGGGTCCATTCAGGACGTCGAGGTCGAGACCATGCCCGGCGTGACCCTGGGCCACAAGGTGCTGCCGATCAACTCGGTGGCCTGCTACGTGCCGGGCGGGCGTTACCCGATGGTGGCCAGCGCCATCATGAGCGTGGCGACGGCCAAGGTGGCGGGGGTGCGGCGCGTGGTGGCCGTGACGCCGCCCAAGGACGGGCAACCCTACCCGGCCACGGTGGCGACCATGCACCTGGCCGGGGCCGACGAAATTTACATCATGGGCGGGGTACAGGCGCTGGCCGCGCTAGCGCTGGGAACGGAAACGATTGCCCCGGTGGACATGCTGGTCGGGCCGGGCAACGCCTATGTGGCCGAGGCCAAGCGGCAGCTGTTCGGGCAGGTGGGCATCGATCTGCTGGCCGGACCCACCGAAACCCTGGTGATCGCCGACGATTCGGTGGACGCCGAGATGGTCGCCACCGACCTGCTGGGTCAGGCCGAACACGGCCCGAACAGCCCGGCGGTGCTGCTGACCACCTCCGAGGCGCTGGCAACCGAGGTGGTGGCCGAGATCGAACGCCAACTGCTGACGCTGGCGACTGCCGAGGTGGCGGGGCAGGCGTGGCGCGACTACGGGCAGATCATCCTGGCCGCCGACGACGCCGAGATGGTGCGGGTGGCCGACGAGATCGCCAGCGAGCACGTTCAGGTGCTGACCCGCGACCCCGATTACTTTCTGAAGCACATGACCAACTACGGCTCGCTGTTCCTGGGGCCGGAGACCAACGTGGCCTACGGCGACAAGGTGATCGGCACCAACCACATCCTGCCCACCGGGCGGGCAGCGCGCTACACCGGCGGGCTGTGGGTGGGCAAATTTCTCAAGACGGTGACGTATCAGCGGGCCACCCGCGAGGCCAGCGTGATCGTCGGCCAGCACTGCTCGGTGATCTGCGGCGTGGAGGGCTTTGCCGGACACCAGCGGCAGGCCGACCTGCGGGTGGAGCGGTATGGTCAACCGCAGCCGGTGGGCGCGGCAGACTAGGCCTATGAGCAGACTGGATTTATGAAACACATTCCGAAGCGAATCCCGCACAACCTGCGGGTTCAAGTTCAGCAGGGCGTGTTCAGGCGCGCTGTGGCGAAGCAGTGAGCAGCGGGGCAACGGAAAAGCAGGGTGGCCCGGCTGACGGTCCGGCTCCCGCTGCTGCCTCGGTCTCGGTCCCGGGCAGCCGGGTGACCTCCGTGGACGTGGCCCGTGAGGCCGGGGTGTCGCAGTCGGCGGTTTCACGGGCGTTCACGCGGGGCGGGCGGGTCAGCGCGGCCACCCGCCACCGGGTGATGGAGACCGCCGAACGGCTCGGCTACTTGCCTAACGCCATCGCCCGCAGCCTGGCGACGCAGCGCAGCGGCATCGTGGCGCTGATCGTGGGCGAACTGCACAACCCCTTCTATCCGCAGGCCCTCTCGCAGTTCGCGCAGGCTCTGGCGGCGCGTGGCAAGAGTGCCCTGCTGCTGACCCACGACCCGGAGCGCGACATCCAGGACACCCTGAACTCCGCGCGCGCCTACCAGATCGAGGCGGCCATCGTCTTTCCGACCCGCCTGAACTCCGCGCCGCCCTCGCTGGGCGACGTTTCACAGGGCGGAATACCGGTGCTGCTCTTCAACCGTCATCTGCCCAGCGACGAACTGCTGTCGGTCACCTGTGACAACGTGGCGGGGGGTCGCCTGGCGGCGACGGTGCTGCTGCGGGCAGGCACGAGGCGGCCCGTGTTCATCGGCGGTGATCCTGAAACCTCGACGCACCAGGACCGCCTCGCCGGGTTCACCGCTCGGCTGGCCGAGGCGGGCCTGACGCCGCTGGCCGCGCCCGCCTCGGCGTTCCGTTACGACTGGGGCGTGCAGGCGACCCTGGAGATGCACGCGCACGGACTGGAACCCGACGCCATCTTCGGGGCGAACGACATCATCGCCATCGGGGCGCTGGACGCCCTGCGGCAGCTGGGCCGCCGCGTGCCGCAGGAGGTTTCGGTGATCGGCTTCGACGATATTTTGGAATCGGACTGGCTGGCCTACCGACTGACGACCATCCGCCAGCCGCTGAGCGCCATGATCGAGGACGCCCTGCGCGTGCTGGACGATCCGCAGCCGTCTGGAGGCCCGCGCCTGCATCCCGGCGAACTGGTGTGGCGCGGCAGTGTTGGTGGCAATTTCAGCGGTAATGTCCGAGGCGATATCAGACATGCCGGGGGCGCGCCAGCCCCGGAGGCGCGGTGAGCCTGCCCGTCAGCGCCGCGCTGTCCGGGCGGGTGGCGCTGGTCACGGGCGGGGCGGGCGGCATCGGCACGGCGATCTGCACCACCCTGGCGGGGGCCGGCGCTGCCGTGCTGATCGGGTACGCCAGCCACCGGGAACGCGCCGAGGACCTGGCGGCCTCCCTGCGGGCCTCGCCGGGCGGCGGCCACCGCGCCGTGCATGTCCGCGTGGACGAGAGCGCCACGCTGGTCCTGGCGGCTGAAGCGCTGCGTGCCCGGGAAGGTCGCCTGGACCTCCTGGTGAACAACGCCGGGCTGAGCACCCCGGTGCCGCACGACGATCTGGACGCGCTGAGCGACGAATGGATCGACACCATCATGCGGGTCAACGTGCGGGGGGCCTTCGCCTGCACGCGGGCCTTCGCGCCGCTGCTGCGGGAGAGCGCGGGAGGTCTGGTGGTCAACATCAGCTCCGTGGCCGGGCAGAGCGGGCTGGGCAGCAACGTCGCCTACTGTGCCAGCAAGGCCGCCCTGGACTCGCTGACCCGCAGCCTCGGACGGGCGCTCGCGCCGGGCATCCGGGTGCTCAGCGTGTCACCGGGCTTTGTGGACGGCGAGTATGCCCAGCGCATGCCGGAGCTGCTGGGGGCACAGGCGGCCCGCACACCGCTGGGACGGCTGGCCCGGCCCGAAGACGTCGGTCACGCGGTGCTGGCCGCCGCCACCCTGCTGAGCTTCACCACCGGCTGCATCATCCCGGTGGACGGGGGGCGGCCCCTGTCCTGAAGCGCCCGCTGCACGAATCGCTGCCCTGCCTGATCCGGCTGGGCTTGACTGGCTGGGCAGGCCCCGCAACATGGTCCATCCAAAAATCTACAGTTCCGTGGGAATACAGTTCCGTGGGAATACAGTTCCGTGAGAATACAGTTCCGTGAGAATTGAGAATAGAGTCGCGTGAGAACGCCCACCACCCCAGGAGGACCCGATGCCGAACCCTGAACCCGAACCCCAGTCCGAAGCTCAGCCCGGTCGCCCCGCCCCTTTGCCCCAGACTCCGGTCCGGCCCGATCAGCCGCGCGCCCCGTCTGACCCGCCTGTCCACGACATGCCTCCCCGCAACATGCCCTCCCACAATACGGCCCCCTTGAACATGGCCCCATACGACATGGCCCCATACGACATGGCACAGACGCCGGACATCGCTGACATGATGCGGGGTGGACCGCGCCGCCAGGCCATGCGCGGCTTCGACGAGACCTACGTGGACATCGTGGACTACATCATCCGCGTGACGCACAGAATCTGGGAGGAACGCAGCGTCGGCGATCTGTACCACAGCTACCAGCACAACATCGCCATCCACACCTCCGAGGGCATGACCTACGGGCGCGATCAGGTGATCGCCGACACGGTGGCCATGATGAGCGCCTTTCCCGACTTGCGGCTGTTCGGCGACGAGGTGATCTGGAGCGGCGACGAGAACGCCGGGTTTCACAGCAGCCACCGGATCACCTGGACCGCCACCAACACCGGCTACAGCAAATACGGACCGCCCACCGGGCGCAGGGTGCTGCGCCGGGGCATCGCCCACTGCCTGGTGCGTGAGAACCGCATCTTCGAGGAATGGATCAGCCGCGACGAACTGGCCCTGATCCGTCAGCTGGGGCTGGACGAGTGGGCGCTGGCCCGCAAATTTGCCCGGCTGGACGCGCGGCGGGCGGGCAGCGGACCGTTGCAGTCCGGCCCCGCCGAGGTCAATCGCCTCAACGGCCAGCTGCCGCCCGACACCATCTCGCAGACGGACGCAGAGACCGATCTGGAATACGCGGCCCGGCTGTTCTGGCACGAGGTCTGGAACTGGCGTCTGCTGGACACCCTGCGCGTCCATCTGTCCCCTAACCATGTCGCGTTTGTCTCCACCAACCGCCGCCTGGACGGTCTGAACGCCTACGGCCAGTGGGTGCTGTCGCTGCTGGCGGCCTTCCCCGACGGGGCCATGCAGATCGACCATGTCTGCTCGACAGGTCGGCGGGTGGCGCTGCGCTGGCGGTTCACCGGCACCCACCTGGGGCCAGGCTGGTACGGCGATCCCACCGGGAAACGCGTGAACCTGCTGGGCATCACGCACCTGGAAGAACAGGACGGTACATTCAGGCGGGAGTTCAGCATTTTCGACGAATTCGCGCTGCTCAAACAGATCGTGGACCTGGAGGGATAACACTTGGGGAATGGGTCGCGCTGAGGCTGTGTTGCCTTGACCGGATCAGGGCAAGCTGACCCGCCGTGACAGACATCAAGTCCCATCGCCACCGATTCGAAGGTGGCCATCATCCAGCGGGGTTGTGTTGCCTTAACTTGTCGCGCGGCAGACGTAGGGTAGGGGTGGCCTGAACTTCAGGCTACCGCGACCGTTGACCACGTCTGGAACGCTTGGTTTTGGTTGCTTCTTCTGATCGAGGCGGAAACGCTGGTGCGGGGGTTCTGGCAAGTTAATTGGGGAGAGGCCTGATGAGGTCATACGGATTCCGGATGATCAGTTATACATTGTGACTCCGCTTACGCCAATAACAGCAGGTTGCGAACTATTTGAAGATGGGGGAAGTTCTCATCATTGATAACTATTTAACCGGAATCCGTATCAGTGGCCGTCTGAAGTTCAGACGGCCACTTCAACTGCGTTCTGCCATGCCAGGTGGGCACGGATTTGGTTCGATCTTCGGAGGTGGGCGGGAACAGTGGTGCGGGTGTGCTGCTGAAAGTTTGAAACGCGGGCATGCAGGGCGAGGAATTCCTGTGTTCGCCTTTGGTTCTTGAAGCCAATCTGGCTTCTTGGGCAGAGCAGCTGTCGTCGTGAACGGACGCGCCTGAGCACGCCACTCCTCCCCATGAGGACGCTTGCCCGCTTCGTTCCTGTTGTCGCGTGGGGTGATGGAATTGCTCAATCAGATTGTTGCAGCGCGCAGTCGAGATGACCTGGACGTGCTCCACAGCGTGGAGCACGGGGAGTTCCCGAATGGCCGCTCCGTAACTCCAGAGTTTGTCGGTGTGGATCACGTCTGGCACGTCGTAATTCGCCAAGAGCCTTCCGAGAAAGGTCTTTGCCGCCTGGGTATCTCGCCGATCTTGCAGGAGAAGATCCAAGACCGCGCCAGAATCATCAACGGCCCGCCAGCGGCCAAGCGTCGTCAGCGCCCAGCCCCCATACGGGTGCGCGTTCTGGGCAAGAATCGGCGCTGTTCTGGCCAAGAACAACCAGAGTTTCTTGCCCTTGATCTCGATGCAGACCTCGTCTAGGAACCACCGGGAACCCCGACGGGGTTCCCGGTGCCGCAGTTCTTCGGTGAGGAGGGGTGCGAACTTGATGTTCCACTGGCGCAGGGTCTCGTGGCTGACCTGAATGCCACGTTCTTGAAGGAGTTCCTGGACGTCACGCTGGCTCAGCGAGAAGCGGTGGTAGAGCCCAAGAGCGTACTGGATGATGCTCAGAGGAAACCAATGGCGGTGGGGTTTGCGGTCAGTCACAGACGGTCAGCCTACCGCGCTTAACTTGCCAGAACCGCTATGGGAAAACGGTGGCGGTAGGGCTTGACGTCGGTCACGGCGAACCAGCTTACCCCGACCGGTTAAGGCCAATGCCAGTAAGTTGAGGGTTCAGGGGACCGGCGAGGGTGTCAAGGTGAAGGATGGACCTCGGCACCGCATTGCTGATCACGGCCCGCGACCAGCCGCTAGACCACCTCGACACCTTTGCCTTGAGCTTTCGTTGATGATCCAGACGCTCGCAGCGACAGGAAATACTTCGGTTCGTCGGCCTTAACTTACTGGCATTGGCCTTAACTCAAGGGTTTCCAGCAATCGGCTATTCGAGTGCTGAACAGCAACCGCGCTGAGCAGCACTCGTAAAAATGCGGTCAGCGCGGTCTTCTGGCGAAGTGTCTAAGATTCGCACCTTC
>JANXWI010000274.1 GCA_025351205.1 Deinococcus sp. | reverse complement strand
CGCATGACCTTCGTGGTCACGGGCAATAGGGGCATCGTGGAGCAGGCCATGCGCCAGCTCGACAAGCTGATCGACGTGGTGCACGTGATCGACCACTCGCTCGAAAAATTCGTGGACCGAGAGCTGGTGCTGCTCAAGGTGCACATTACCAACGACACGCGCGTCGAGGTGCGGCACATCGCCGAGGACTTCCGCGCCCGAATCGTCGATGTTGGCCGCCGCGCCCTGACCTTCGAGGTGACCGGCGACGAGGGCAAGATCACGGCGTTCATCGAGCAGATGCGCCCGTTCGGGATTCTGGAGACCATGCGGACGGGCCGGGTGGCCCTGACTCGCGGCAGCAACGCCGACATTCCCAGCCACGTGTACCACGACGGCGAGAGTGCCGGACTGGACATCATTTCCGCCGCGCCCAGAGAGCAGGAGGCGCAGACGGTGGAGAATCTGTTCTGAGACCCCTCACCCCCTCGCTGCGCGAGGCCCCTCTCCCCGGGGGCGAGGGGAAAGGCAATCGCTGGCGCTCACACCCCATTGTCACGCGTCGGCCCCTTCCGTTCCCCTCTACCTCCGGTAGAGGGGCGCTGCGAAGCAGCGGGGTGAGGGAAGTGAGCAAAGCGATTGCCTTCCCTCCTCCCCTAGAGCAGCCCTGCCCCGCCCCCAGGCCGACGCCGTATAGTTCTGACTGTTGCTCACCGCCCAGAGTTCAGAGCGTAAAGTCCATCTACAGAGGAGCACCCCACATGGCCGCAAAAATGTACTACGACAGAGACGTTCAACTCGACCCCATCGAAAACAAGCTGATCGCCATCATCGGCTACGGCTCGCAGGCGCACGCCCACGCCCAGAACCTGCGCGACAGCGGCCTGAACGTGGTCGTGGGGCTACGCGAAGGGTCGGCCAGCAAGGCTAAGGCCGAGCAGGCGGGGCTGAAGGTCGTGAGCATCGAGGAGGCGACCAAAACCGCCGACGTGGTGATGCTGCTCATTCCCGACGAGAACCAGCCGAAAACCTACGCCGAGAGCATTGCCCCACACCTGAGCGCAGGCAAGGCGCTGGCCTTCGGACACGGCTTCAACATCCACTTCGGGCGCATCACGCCGCCTGAAGGCGTGGACGTATTTCTGGTGGCCCCCAAAGGCCCCGGCCACATGCTCAGGCGCGTCTATACCGACGGCGCGGGCATGCCCAGTATTTTTGCCGTGCAGCAGGACGCTTCCGGCCACGCCCGCCAGATCGCGCTGGCCTACGCGCGCGGCATCGGCGGCACCCGTGCGGGCGTGCTGGAGACCACCTTCAAGGAGGAGACCGAGACCGACCTGTTCGGTGAGCAGTCCGTGTTGTGCGGCGGCGTGACCCACCTGATCCAGGCCGGATTCGAGACGCTGGTCGAGGCCGGATACCAGCCCGAGATCGCCTACTTCGAGACGCTGCACGAGGTCAAGCTGATCGTCGATCTGATCTACGAGAAGGGCTTCGAGGGCATGCGCCACAGCATTTCCAACACCGCCGAGTTCGGCGACTACCTGACCGGGCCGCGCATCATCACCGCCCAGACCAAGGCCGAGATGGGCCGGGTGCTGGGCGACATCCAGAGCGGGGCGTTCGCCAAGAAGTTTATTGCCGACGCCGAGAGCGGCTTTCCGTACATGAACGAGCAGCGCGGCAAGATGCGCACCCACACGCTGGAAGTGGTGGGCAAGGAATTGCGCGACCAGATGCCGTTCATTACCAAGAAGGAACTGGAAGTCTAGAGCTTCGGACTTCAGAGCGGCCCGCCTTCCCGGATTGGGGGCGGGCCGCTTTCTCATTGCTCAGGCCCCGCAGCCCTGGTTCAGCCGCTCTTTCGCGCCGCTTTCAGGCGACCATTCAAGCACCGCCGCGCCCTCGCCCTCGTAGTAGGCGTCGGCCACCACCAGTTCCATGCGCCCGTCCCCGTTCAGGTCGGCCACGCCCGCCAGCCCGTAGTGCGAAGGCACCTGTCCGCCGCCCGCCTCCAGCTGCGCCTGGGTCGGGGTTTTTGTGAAGACGTTCTGATACAGCACCGTCGTCTGCACCTGCCCGTTTTTTACCCAGCGCAGCAGCAGCAGGCTGTAGTCTCCGGCCTCGGCGCGGGGGGGCGGCGCGAAATTGCCGCTGGCCTGGAGGCGAAAGTGAGACGCCTCGATGATTACTTCCAGGGTTCCGTCGCCGTCCAAGTCGGCGCGGGTGACCGAGTTGATGTTCAGCACCGGCGTTTGCAGCCCGCGCCGCGTCAGCTCGGCCCGCACACTTTCGCGGTACACAGCACTCTGCGTCGGCAGCGCCTCCGCCGGGCGCGGCCTGACGTTCAACCCCGGCGCGGTGACGAGCAGGAAGTCGGCGGCGCTGGACGCAGTGAAGGCGGCGGGCAGAATAAAATCCAGAAACACCGTCTCCGGACAGGGCTGATCGGTGGGCAGGGCCGCGCCGCCCGTTCTGAGCAGCGTCTGTCCTGGTTTTGGCGGTTGGCCAGCTTTTCCAGGGCGACCCAGCGACTGCATCCGCCACGGCTGACTTCCCTTCAGCAGCGGCAGGGCGGCGGCAGGGGTCTGCCAGCCACCCGATTGCCAGGCCCCCAGCAGCAGCGCCGTGGCGTGCCCCCGGCTGTCGGGGCCAGACGTGATCAGGGCCACCGGGGAAGGGGTCTGCGGCGCGGCGGCCAGCGTGCCTGGAGCAGACAGGCACAGACAGGCCACCATCAGACGCAGCACAATCGAGGTGGGCACAGTCGAGGTGGGCACAATCGAGGTGGGCACAGTCAAGGTGGACACAGTCAACGTGGACACAGTCAACGTGGACACTGAGCGCAGCCGGGGCATGCCCTCAGCATAGGCCGGATGTATGGGCTGTGTATCAGGGGCAGCAGCGAGCAGGCGTCTGACCCTCTCCCGGCTGGCCCTCTCCCGGCTGGCCCTCTCCCCTGCGGATGACCGACGCCACGACCCGGTCTTCAACAAAGTGCCTGGACCATCGACACAGCTTCCTCAAATTGCGGTAACTCCCCAATCGGCGCAACGCTTCACCTCCTGTCAGTTCCACACAAGAAACATTACATAGGATACAGTCATTTATGGCACAGCAACTGAATCACAGGGTTTTACAGGGTCTGCGTCTGAATGCAGCCTGGACAGGCCTGTTGATCATGCTGGCGCTGCTCGCTCTGCCCACCGCCGCCGCCCAGAAAGCGTTCGCGTCGCGGTATGCGAACACCGCCGTGTCGGGCGACCTCCTGCTCATCGGCAACGTGAACTACCACTGCACCACCAGCGTCCCGCCCGCCACTGCCGCCCAGGCCACCGCCTGTACCAGCGCCCGCACGGGCGGCACGGTCACCAACAACGCCACCTACGCGGTACCCATCGATACCGACGCCGACCCCGCCACCACCAACTCCAGTTCGGCCACCCTGTCGCTTCCGGGGGGCAGCGCGGTGCTGTTCGCGGGCCTGTACTGGAGCGGCGTCTCGTCGAGCGCCACCAACCGCAGCAGCGTCACCCTGGCCGGGCCGTCCGGCGTGAGCAGCTTGGTGAGCGCCAGTGGAGCCAACACCGCCGTGATCGGTGGCAACATCTACCAGTCGTTTGCAGACGTGACCGCGAGCGTCCTGACAGGCGGAACCTACACCGTGGGCAACATCGCCAGCACCGTCGGAATCAACCAGTGGGCCGGCTGGACGCTGGTGGTGGCCTTCAGAAACACCACGCTGCCCACCCGCAACCTGGCCGTGTTCGACGGGCTTCAGACGGCCAATAACGCCGCTGTGCCGGTGGACATCGCGGTGAGCGGGTTGGTCACCCCGAGTACCGGCACGGTCAAAAGCGTGATCGGGGTGGTGGCCTACGACGGAGACCGGGGCAACCTGGAAGGCAGCGGCGCGGGCGGCAGCCTGCAATTCGGGCCGAGCACGGCCAGCCTGGCGGCGGTCTTCAACACCCCCAACCCGGTCAACGACGTGTTC
Source organism: Deinococcus sp. (assembly GCA_025351205.1). Taxonomy (GTDB): domain Bacteria; phylum Deinococcota; class Deinococci; order Deinococcales; family Deinococcaceae; genus Deinococcus. The sequence goes on along the minus strand of JANXWI010000274.1, from coordinate 19,512 downwards.
AACTCGACCATCACCAACTCGGGGGCCGAGGTGCTGACCCCGCGCAACCCCAGCTTCACCAACACGCTGGGCGTGGACATCGACACCCTGACCCCGAACACGCCCCTGCCCAACGGCAGCACCTCGGCGGTGGTGCGCGTGATCGGGACCAGTGGCGACACCATCTATCCGGGCGTCATCACGCTCGCCACCGAGATTTTCGTGCCGAACATCAAGGACAGCCTGACCAAAACCGTGAGCGACCTGAACGGCGGGGCGCTGGTGCCGGGCGACATCCTGGAATACGAACTGGTGATCAGAAACAGCGGCAACGACGGGGCCAAGAACGTGGCGCTCAGCGACCTGCTGCCGGGCGACGTGACCTATGTGCCGGGCAGCCTGGTCGTCACCGGGGCCAACGCCGGGGGCAAGAGCGACGCGGCGGGCGACGATCAGGCCGAGTACGCCGGCGGCAGCCGCACCGTCACCTTCCGGCTGGGCACCGGGGCCACGGGCAGCGCGGGCGGGCTGGTGCTGCCGGGCGAGGAGACCCGCGCCCGCTTCCGCGTGACGCTCAACGCGGGCGTGGCGGGCGGAACCCTGATCGACAACAGCGGCACGGTGAGCTACAACCAGCAGACGCTCGGCACCGCCGTCTCGGACACCAGCGACGGCGACCCGCTGACGCCGGGCGACCAGCCGGCCCGCATTGTGGTGGCCGGGCCGGACCTGACACTGAGCAAGACCCATGTGGGCAACGTCTCCGAGGGCGGGACCGTGAGCTTCACCCTGCGCGCGAGCAATGCCGGGCTGGCCCCGACGTTCGGCGCGGTCACGGTGACCGACACGCTGCCCGCCGGTCTGAGCGCCCTGAGCTTCGGTGGCCCGGGCTGGAGCTGCACCCTTTCGCCGCTGCAATGCAGCCGCAGCGACGCGCTGGCCGCTGGCGGCAGTTACCCCGACCTGAGCCTGCTGGTGCGCGCCGCCGTGGGCAGCAGCGGCAACCTGACCAACACGGCCAGCGTCCTGGCCCCCTCAGAGGGCAGCGTGAACACCGGCAACAACTCGGCCAGCGACGTGCTGAGCGTGCAGCCGAAACCCAACGTGACGCTGAGCAAGACGGTGCGGAACGTGAGTACGGGCGGCGCGGCGGGCACGACGACGACGGCCCGGCCCGGTCAGACTCTGGAATACTGCGTGCGCTTCCAGAACGTGGGCGGCGACGCGCCGAATTTCACGGTACAGGACGACGCCCCGGCCAACACCACCGCCCTGCCCAGCGCTTACGGCCCCGGTCTGGCCGCGCAGCTCACGCTGAGCAGCACCACCACCCTGACCGGTGCCATCGACGCCGACGCCGCCACCCTGATCGGCCCCCGCCTGACCTACACCCACGGCCTGCTGCTGCTGGGTCAGGTCGGCACCGTCTGTGTTCAGGTCACGGTGAACTGACCGGGATGTGATACGGATTCCGAAGCGAATCCCGCGCAGTTTGCGGATTCAACAGGGGCAACGGGAGGAGGAACAGGACGTGTTCCGGGAGCGGGCAGGCGTGCTCAAGCGCGTCCGTTCTGCCCAAGAAGATGGACGTGCAGGCGGTGCTTTCCCGACTGTACGGGAATTGGACGGAATACGTATGACTCTGCGCCCCGTGGTTATCGGCACCGTTCTGTTCATCGGTCCAGTTTTCTGGCAAGCTGAACCCATGCCCCCGCCACCTCCCGCCCCGGAGCCGCTGACCCCGGCGGCTGTCGAGGCCTTTGTGGGCGCGCGCGAGGTCCAGAAAGGCCGCAGCTACGTGGACGACCTGGATGACCTGAGCAGCCAGCCGGTCACCGCAGGTCTGCTGCTGCGCGGCACGGCCTACGGCCAGGAGCGCTACACCGTGCAGGCCACCCTTTCCAGCGGCAGTCCGGACGGGGCCAGAGTACTCAGCGGGCGCTGCTCCTGTCCGGTGGGCAGCGGGTGCAAGCACGTCGCCGCGCTGCTCACGCGCTACGCACAGCGGCCACAAGGTTTCCGGCGACTGCTGCCGCTGGCCGAGGCGCTGGCCGGGCTGGACACCGCACAGCTGCACGCACTGATCGAGCAGATGCTGCTGGCCGCCCCGGAAGTGCAGGAGCTGGTGCAGGACTCCGCCGCCCGGCCCGCTGGCACCGGAGATGGCGCTGGCGCTGGAGATCCGGCGCAGACTTCAGCAGCGCCGTCTGCACCGCCGGAGTCTGCACCGCTGGAGTCTGCGCTGTCCAGGAGCATTCCCGCCCTGTTCGTGAAGGTCAGGCGCGTGTACCACAGCGGCTGGCAGTACGGCGAGGAAGGTCTGGACACCGGCGAGCTGCAAGACGTGCTGGGCGAGGCCGACGCCCTGCTGGAGACGCAGCCGGAAGAAGCCCTGGCCGTCTACCTCCAGATAATCGGGAGTGCCGAAAACGCCTACGAAACCTGGGCCGACGACGACGACGAGGCGTTCGACGACCTGATCTCGGGGGCCGTGGACGGCCTGCTGGAACTGGTGAGCGAGGATAAACTGAGCGGCGGTCTGCGTGAACGCGCCATACAGGCCGTGATGGAACTTGAAAACCCGTTGTTGCTGGCCCACAGCGGCGATTTGGACGACTTTGCAGAGGCGCTCACCGATACCGAGCGGGCGGCGCTGCAAACGCTGCTCCAGAAGGGCCACGACCGGTCCAGAGACCCCTGGCGGTCAGCTTACGCCAGGGCGCTGACCCGGATCATTCCGGCCAGCCAGCAGACGCCCGCCGTGCGTGAGGCCCTGCTGCTCGGGGGCCGCGACACCCTCCAGATCACCGAGTTTTACCTCAACAGTGCAGATCCCGGAGCGCGCGGCAGATTGTTGGACCATCTGAGCGAACATGGACGTCTGGACGAGCTGTTCGGGCTGTTCGGGCAGTACGCTGCCGAAGACCTGCTCGAACAGGTGCTGCTGCGCCGGGGGGGCGGCGCGGGGCCACTGAACAGCGGGGGCCAGTGGCTGTTCGAGCGTTATGTCGCCACCGGAAGAACGGAGCAGGCCGCCGACCTCGCCAGGGCCGGACTGCTGGCCAGTGCGGGTCTGGGCTGGGAAAAGCTGCTGCGGCAGGTCAGTTCCGACTGGCCGGGCGAGTGGAACACCATCTTCAGGACGCTTCAGGTTCAGCCGCGCCTGCGAAATCAGGTGCTGCACCTGCTGCTCAGCGGCGACCACCCGCTCAGCGAGGCCGAGGCCTTCGACCGCGTTCAGGCCGAGCACCTGGACTCCGAACTGCGCCTCACGCTCGCGGCCCGGCTGGCCGGGCACCAGACGACAGCAGACCGAACAACCGTGGACCGAATAACCGTGGACCGGGCAACCGTGGGCCGGGCCGCCGAGATACAGCTGCAAGTCGCACAGCGCCTGATCGGGCAGCGCGGCGCGAAGCACTACGCCCACGCCGCCCGCCTGCTGGGCGCACTGGCCGCCTGGCTGGGCAAAGACGAGGCGCAGCGCCTGATCATGGCGCTGGCGCAGGAGCACAGGAACCTGCCGTCGTTTCAGCGCGAACTGCGGAATGCCGGGCTGATCTGACGCCGGAGCAGACGGGATTTGTCCGGTCTATCTAGCCCTCCCCTCTTGACCTGCCCCGCACGCGCCCGTACTGTAGAGCCATGCAGGTCAGCCGCTCGCTTCTTCTTACGCCCCTCCGGTGGAGTCAGGCGTAAGTTCGCGCGTGTCCCTTCCCCGGAGCCTTCCCGCTTCGGGGTTTTTTTGTGCCCCACAGTGTTCAGTAAGCCCCCTCACACCCGCAGGAGAACGACCATGACCCAGCAACTGCAACCCGAGCGCGTCCGCATCTTCGACACCACCCTGCGCGACGGTGAGCAGTCTCCGGGCGTGGCGCTGAACCATCAGCAGAAGCTGGAAATCGCGCATCAGCTGAGCCGGCTGGGTGTGGACGTGATCGAGGCGGGCTTTCCGATTGCCTCGCCCGGCGACCTGGAGGGCGTGCAGCGCATCGCCCGCGAGGTGCGCGGCCCCGTCATCGCAGGGCTGGCGCGGGCCGGGCAGCTGGACATCGAGGCGGCGGCGCGGGCGGTGGAGGGCGCAGACAAGCCGCGCATCCACACCTTCATCGCCACCTCGCCCATTCACATGGCCAAGAAGCTGAACATGGAACCGGACGCGGTGGTGGAACGGGCCATAGCGGCAGTGACGCTGGCCCGCAGCTTTGTGGACGATGTGGAGTTCAGCGCCGAGGACGCCACCCGCAGCGAGTGGCCCTTTCTGGTGCGCGTCTTTCAGGAGGTCGTGGCCGCCGGGGCCAGCACCGTCAACATCCCGGACACGGTGGGCTACACCACCCCCGACGAGATGCGCGCCCTGTTCGCGCACGTCCGCGCCCAGTTACCTGCCCACGTGATCCTGAGCGCCCACTGCCACGACGACCTCGGCATGGCGGTGGCCAACAGCATTGCAGCGGCAGAGGGCGGGGCGCGGCAGATCGAATGCACCGTCAACGGCATCGGTGAGCGGGCCGGAAACGCCAGCTTGGAAGAGATCGTGATGGCCTTTCATACCCGCCAGGACGTGTACCCGTTTACCAGCAACATCGTCACACGCGAACTGTACCGCTCCTCGCGTATGGTCAGCCGCCTGTCCGGCATGCCGGTGCAGCCCAACAAGGCGGTGGTGGGTGACAACGCGTTCGCGCACGAGTCGGGCATTCATCAGGACGGGGTGCTCAAGGCCCGCGAGACCTACGAGATCATGAACGCCGAACTGGTGGGGCGCGAGGCCGCCGTGCTGGTGATGGGCAAGCACAGCGGGCGGGCGGCCTTCCGCAAGGCGCTGAGCGACCTGGGCTACGAGGTCGAGGAGGAGCGCATCAAGGGCCTGTTCGCGGGCTTCAAGGACCTGGCAGACCGCAAGGGCCAGATCTACGCCGACGATCTGCGGGCGCTGGTGGAGGCCCGCAGCGACATTCCGCAGACCTTCATGCTGGAGCGTTATCAGGTGACTTCCGGCAGCGACCTGCATCCGCTGGCCTTCGTGCGGATCAGCACTCCGGAGGGCGTGCGCGAGGCCACCGCCAGCGGCGACGGCTCGGTGGAGGCGGTCTTTCACGCGGTCAGCGAGGCCACCGGCATCCGGCCCAGCCTGGAAATCTACCGGGTGCAGGCGGTGACCAAGGGCAGCGAGGCGCTGGGCGAGGTGAGCATCACGGCGCGGCACGGCGAGACCAGCCTGCACGGCACCGGGGTAGACACCGACGTGGTGGCCGCCTCGGCGCGGGCGTGGCTGCGGATTATCAATCAGATCGTGGCCGGGCAGGGCAAGTCGCGGGCCGTGACCCAGGGAACGGTATGAGAGCAGAGGACGGTATAATCAAAACCCTGTGACAAAGAACCGTGCAACCTCTAAAAACAACCGTGTGGCCCCTGCGAAAACAGACGACAGCAGCACGAAATTTCCGCTCTGGGCCGTCGGGCTGCTCTTTGCGGCGGTGGCCCTGTCGCTGGGGCTGAATCAGGTCGGGTGGCAGCCTGCCGACCTGCCCGCCTGGTACTGGGTGGCGGTGGTCGTGACCGGGGGCCTGGGCACACTGGGCGCGTTCCTGATCAGGCAGGCGACACCTGAACGCACCCTGGCACAGCGGGCGCTGCTGATCAGCGTCGGCTGGGGCCTGCCCCTGGCCTTCTCGCAACCCCTCCTTCCGCTGCTGACAGGTCGCCCCTTCGACTGGATCAGCCTGCCGATCTGGGCTATCAGCGCCGCCGGCTTCGGCTATTTGATGGCGAGGGTGGGGGCCAGGCGCTGAACTTGTCACCTTTCTCTTCAGACGTATTCTGACGCTGACAATCGAAACAGGAAACACCAATGATCCTGGAAATCGCCACCATCACGCTCAAACCCGGCAACGCCGACGCCTTCGTTTCGGTGATGCCCAGCGCCTTTCCCTTCGTCGAGAGCACGCCCGGCTACCTCCGGCACGAACTGCACCGGGGTCTGGAATCACCCGACACCTTTACGCTGCTGATCTGGTGGGAAACCCTGGAGGCGCACACCGTGACCTTCCGGGGGTCGGAACGCTTTCCGGCGTGGCGCTCGGTCTGGGGACACCTGATGGAGAGTGCGAGCATCGTGCATGTGGCGCAGGTGTACTGATGCGCCTCGCCGTCCTGACCGATGTACACGGAAATGCCTACGCGCTCGAAGCAGTGCTGGAAGACATACGTTCCGCCGCCCCCGACGAGGTGTACAACCTGGGCGATACACTCTGGGGCGGGGCCGACCCCGCGCGGGCGTGGACCATGCAGCTCGAGTACGCGCCACCCACCGTGCGCGGCAACACCGACGAGATGCTGACCACACTGGCAGACCGTGCACCAGAATACCGAGAGTGGTTGCTGGACCAGACGGGACCGGGCGTACTGGATACCCTGGCCGCCCTGCCCCTGACTGCCTCATTGCATGGCGGCGAAGTGCTGCTGGCACACGGCAGACCGGACAGCGCCTGGAAAGCGCTGATGTACCAGGAAGGTCCGGAGCAGCCCACGCCCCCGGATGAACTGGACGCCCAGTGCGCGGCCTGGCCTGCCCGGCGGATCGTGGTGGTGGGGCACACCCACACCGAACTGCTGCGGCAGTGGCGCGGCGTGAGCTACGTCAACGCCGGGGCGGTCAGCCGCCAGAAGGACGGCGATTCGTCTGCCCGCTGGATGCTGCTTGAACAGCGCAAGAACCTGTGGAATGTGCAGTTTCGCCGGATAGCCTACGACACGGAGGCCGCCGCGCAGTGGGCACTGGCACACGCCCCGGACGGTGAGCAGGAAGCGCAGATGCTCCGGACCGGGCGGCGCTGAGGTGGTACGCCCGCTCCGGGTGCTGTTTGTCTGCACGCAGAATAAATTGCGCAGTCCGACTGCCGAAGCCCTCTTCCGCGATCATCCCGGCTGGGAAGTGGCCTCAGCGGGTACGGACAGGACGGCAGAAATGCCCCTGACACGCGATCTGCTGGAATGGGCCGACGTGGCCGTGTGTATGCAGAAGCAGCACCGGGACTGGATACGGGGCAGGCTGAAAGGTGCTCTACCAGACGACAGAATTCTGATTCTGGGCATTCCAGATGACTACGAATTCATGGACCCGGAACTGGTCGCGTTGCTCACCCGGCTGGTTCCGGTGCGGCTGGATGGTCTGGAGCCGCAGCACGCAGCAGACGTGTAGCCTGCCGTGCATTATGTTGACCCTCCGGCTGGCTACAGTGACCTATGAACCGCGCCTTCCTGCTGCTGCTCGCGCCTCTGCTGCTGACCGCCTGCATTCCCCAGGCACGGGCCTTCGACCCGGCCAACATGCCCGACCCGCGCGCGCTGGGGCCGAACAATTCCGCCACAGAATGGTGGTACGTGTCCGGCTACCTGCCGGAAACAAAGCAGGCGTTTCACTGGGCGCAGTTCAAGGTCAATTACAACGGCATTCCGTACTTTGCCTCGCACCTCGCCATCACCGACCTCAACGCCGGCACCCTGAACTTTCAGGAGGAGCGCCGCCAGGACGCCACCTTCGCCTTCCCGCCGCTGAAGGTGCGTCAGGGCGACTGGACGCTGACCCAGACCGCTTCCACCGACAGCGCGCCTTACACGCTCTACGCCGGGCCGCTGCAACTGACACTCACACCGCAGAAAGCCCCGGTGGTGCATCCGCCCGGCTTTTCGGGCACGGCAGAGGTCGGGCGGCTGTACTACCAGAGCGTCACCCGGCTGGCCCTGAGCGGCACCATCGCGGGCAAACCCGCCAGCGGCGTTGCCTGGTTCGACCACCAGTGGGGCGACCAGACGCCGGGGCAGGCGGCCCTCTGGGACTGGTTCGGGGTCCACCTCTCGGACGGCTCGGACCTGATGCTGTACCGGGTCAAGACACTCGACGGGCGTGTAGTGCAGCTCGCCGGGTCGGAGGTCGGGGCCGACGGGGTGGCCCGCGAGGTAAAGAACGTCACCATGACGCCCGCGCGCGAGTGGGTCTCGCCGTCCGGGCGCACCTACGTGCTCGACTGGGCGGTGGCCTCTGACCGGGGCACGCTGACCCTGAAAGCCGTGCGCGACAACCAGGAACTGCTTTCCAAAAGCACCTCGGTGGCGTACTGGGAGGGGGCGGTGCAGGGAGACGGCACCTGGGGCGGCGCGGCGGTGCGGGCCGAGGGCATGGGCGAGTTCGTGGGCGGGGCGCTGAGCCGGGCCGAGGGTGGGTTGTTCGGCAAGTGACCGGGATTCCCAGTGGGTTGGGACGGTTTCCAAGACGGCACCTTCAATCCTGGTGACGCGGCGTTTTCAACTCTCTCTGACGATCACCGCTTGCCAGGAAGGGCCAAACCGGCTGAGCATCCTGAACGGCACATCCCCAGTTTCCCCGGCTTGAGACGAAGGGCTGTCTGACCCGCTGCTGTACACTCCGCTCATGAAGCTTCTGGGCGTCATCGGCGGCATGAGCTGGACCAGTACGGCGGAGTATTACCGGCTGCTCAACGAGGGCGTGGCAGCCAGGCTGGGCGGCCTGCACTCGGCGCGGCTGCTGCTGCACAGCGTGGACTTTGACGAGGTGGCGGCCATGCAGAAGGCGGGCCAGTGGGACGAGGCCGGAGAGCTGCTGGCCGGGGCCGCACGCGGGCTGGAGCAGGCCGGGGCCGGGGCGCTGCTGCTCGCCACCAACACCATGCACAGGGTCGCGCCGGCCATCGAGGCGGCCACCAGTATTCCGCTGCTGCACATCGCCGACGTGACGGCGAGGGCCATCCGGGCGGCGGGCGTCACGCGCGTGGGCCTGCTCGCCACCCGCTTCACGATGGAGCAGGACTTCTACAGCTCCCGGCTGGCCGCGCACGGCATCGAGACGCTGATTCCGGGCGAAGCGCAGCGGGCCGAGGTTCACCGCGTCATCTTCGACGAACTGTGCAAAAACGTGGTGCTGGACGCCTCTCGGGACACCTACCGGGCGATCATGCAGGAACTCGTGACACGGGGCGCTCAGGGCCTGGTGCTGGGCTGCACCGAGATCATGCTGCTCACCTCGCAGGCCGATACAAACGTGCCGGTCTTCGACACCACCGCGCTGCACGTCCAGGCGGCGCTCGACTGGATGCTGGACTGACCACCCGGCGCCGCCTCCACTGTGTCGCCTCCACTGTGCGGCCCTCATGTTCCGGCGCTAGCGTGGCCCGCATGCCGAGCCAGCCTCACCCCAACCCGCTGCTGACGCGCAGGCAACTGCTGGGCCGGGGCGTACTCGGCTGGGGCGCGGGACTTGGCCTGGCCGGCGGCGTGGTGGGGGCGGCGCAGGGCTACGCGCCCGCCGGGCTGAGCCGGGTGGCCGCGCGGCTGCCGGGGCTGCGACGCCCCCTGAGCGTGGCCGTGTTGAGCGACCTGCATTACGGCCCGTACATCCGCGAACAGCAGGTCGCAGGCTGGGTGGACCTGACCCTGAGTGCCCGCCCCGACCTGATTCTGGTGCTGGGCGATTTCTGCGACGTGGAACTGGGAAGCGCCCTGCCCGCGCCGCTGCTCGGCCAGCTGGCCCGGCTCCAGGCCCCGCTGGGCGTGTACGGTGTGTGGGGCAACCACGACTACGGCAGTTTCGGGCGCTTCGCCCAGCCGTTTTCAGGCGGAATGCGGCCCGACTGGATGGACGTCCGCGCCGCCTTCCAGAAGGCGCTCGCAGCGGGCGGACTGAAGGTTCTGACCAATGCCGGCCTGGCCGTGCGCCCTGACCTTTGGCTGGGCGGCGTGGACGACCTGAGCTGGGGCCAGCCCGACGCCGGGGCCGCACTCGGGCGCGCGCCGACAGGGGCCGCGCAGCTGCTGATGGTCCACGAACCCGACGACCTGATGACGCTGGCGGCGGTTCCCGCCTGGAGGCCAGGCGGGCTGGCGGTCTGCGGCCACACACACGGCGGCCAGGTTCGCCTGCCTGGCCTGGGGGCGCTGATCGTCCCCAGCAGCTACGGCCAGCGCTTCGCCCAGGGCTGGGTGCGCGGTGAAGCTGTGGGCAACAGGCCGGGCGCACTGGGCTACGTCAGCCGGGGCCTGGGCCTGAGCGGCGTGCCGTTTCGCAACCTGTGTCCGCCCGAGGTGGTGCTGCTCACGCTTTCACCGGGGTGAAGCGGACACGTTCTGACTGCTCACTGGACCGACACCGGCAGCCTCAGAGTGGCCGTGAATCCCTGACCGGGAACACTCTCCAGAATGAGCGTGCCGCCGTGCAGCAAAGCCACGTGGCGCACAATCGCCAGCCCGAGGCCGTGGCCGCCGCCCTGGGGAGTGTTGGCGTCTGACATGGTATTGTCTCGACTTCTGGCACTGTCGGGCCGGTAGAACGCCTCGCCCAGCCGCGCCAGCACGCCCACGTCCACGCCGGGGCCACTGTCGTGAACACTCAGCAGCGCCTGCCCGGCCTGCTGCTCCAGGCTGACCCGCACCGCCGCCCCCGGCGCGTGGCTGTGGGCGTTTTCGAGCAGGTTGCTCACGGCCTGTCCCAGCAGCAGCCGGTCACCCGGCACGGTGATGTCCGGCACGGTGATGTCCGGCACGGTGATGTCCAGCACGTCTACTCCGGGCGCTGCCATCCCAGCCACTGCTATCCCAGTCACCGCTATTCCAGCCACCGCTATTCCAGCCACCGCGCCGCCCTGAAGGTCAATGTCGGTGTCGGGGTACAGGCTGCGGGCGGCGTCGATGGCCTCTGCGGCCACGTCTCGCAGATGAACTGGAGCGCGGCCCAGCGTCTGCTTGTTGCGGGCCAGCAGCAGCAGGTGTTCGGACAGCGCCGAAAGCCGCGCAATGTCGCGCAGGGCCTCCTGCAAGTCCTGGCGGTAGCGTTCCGGCGCACGTTCACGGCTGAGCGACAGGCTCACGCGGGTGGTCAGGGCCGCCAGCGGGCCGCGCAGGTCGTGGGCCGCCGACCTCAGAAATTGCACCTCGCGGCTGCGGGTCTCGTCCAGCTGCCGGAAGCTGGTCTGGAGGGTGACCGCCAGCCGTGAAAGCTCGTCTGTTCCCTTTCCGCCTGCCCCACCGGCCCCGGTCAGCGGTCTGGTCAGGTCGCCGCTCTCACCGATCAGACGGGCTTCCTGTTCCAGCGCCGCCACCGGGCGCAGCATCCGGCCCGCCGCCCACCACGACGCGAGGCAGGCCAGCAGCAGCACGCCGGGCAGGATGAACAGGGTGGCCCGCACGAAGGCCCGGCGGGCGTCGTCGGTGCCCTGGCTGGAAAGCGACAGCGTGAGCAGCGCCAGGCGGCCCTGGCCAGCAAACGGCTGCACCTCGACGGGCTGGGCCAGCACGTAGCGGTCCCCCAGGCGGTAGACCCCGGGCGAGACGTTCAGAGGCAGATCACGGGGAAACTGACGGCTGAGAATCAGCACGCTGCGCCCCAGCGAGACCCGCACCTGGATGTCGGGGGGCACGTCCTGGCGCGTCAGGTCGTCGGGGTCGGACTGCCCGAAGGTCAGGCTGTTCTGCACCCGCCCGGCCAGCAGCAGCGCGGCACTGTTCAGCCGCGCCAGCTGCGCCTGCTGCACGAAGCGCTGCGCCACCACGTACAGCCCCAGCGACAGCAGCGCGGCCACGAACACGCAGGCCAGCCCGGAGAGCAGGGCCATGCGGGTCCGCAGAGACGCGCGGCGGGGCAGGCCGGGCGTCAGGCGGGCCATCACGTCTCTGCCGCCCGGTAGCCGCGCCCACGCTCGCTCTGGATGGCCTCCGGGGCCAGCTTGCGGCGCAGGTAGCGCACGTACACGTCCACGATTCTGGATTCGCCGCCAAAATCAAGGCCCCAGATGCGCGACAGCAGTTCCTCCCTGGTAAACCAGCGGCCCTGATGTTGCAGCAGCGTTTCGAGCAGCGCGTACTCGCGCCCGGTGACCGCCACCTCCGCGCCGTCCCAGCGCACGGTGCGGTCTGCGGCGTCGAGTGAGCCGCGCCCCTGTCCGAAGCTCAGCAGGGCACTCCTGGCGCTGCCCTTGCGGCTGATGGCCCGCAGCGTGGCGAGCAGTTCCAGGGTCTCGAAGGGCTTGACCATGTAGGCGTCGCCGCCGATGTCCAGGCCGCTCACCCGGTCAGCCACCTCGCCGCGCGCCGTAAGAAACAGGATGGCCGCGTCGATGTCCGCCGCTCGCAGGCGCCGCGCCAGCTCGAAGCCACCATTCAGTTCGGCGCTGTTTAAGCCACCCCCGTTCAACTCAGCCCCGTTCAACTCAGCCCCATTCAGCTCAGCCCCGTCCAGTCCTGTCCTGTTCAGGTCACGGCCCAGGCCGGGCAGCATCACGTCCAGCACCATCAGGGGATACAGGCCGCTCAGCCCCTCGTTCAGGCCGGAAGCCGCGTCGGCGCAGTGCGTGACGGCGTATCCGGCCTCGCGCAGCGCCTCCGTGAGCGGGGCGGCGATGCGTAAGTCATCTTCGACGAGCAGCAGGCGCACCGCTCTAGTCTGCCTGAACGGACGGGGGCCGGGGTGATTCAGACCGGGGTGCCGAGTGCCGGGTTGATTCAGACCAGGTTGATGCGGGCCAGCCCCCGTCAGCCCTCCCCTCAGCCCTGATTGGCGGGCCGGGCGCTGAGCAGCACCGGGACGTTCAGGGTCTGCCCGTTTCGCTTCACGCTGAGCGTCACGCGGTCCCCCACCTGCTTGCCGCGCAGATACGAGATCAGGGCGGCGGGCGTACTCACGGCCCGGCTGTCCACTCCCACGATGATGTCCGCGCCGGAAATATCCTGCTGCACGTTGCCCGAGGCGTCACGGAACTCGCGCACGACTGCGCCCCTGAGGCCCGCCCTGGCCGCGCCCAGACCCGGCGTGACCGCCGTGACCAGAACACCGCTCTGACCGCTGCTCTGGCGGGCGTCGGCCACCCCTATACCCAGCACCGGTACCCCGCGCTTGACCCCGCTCACCAGGCTCTGCACCAGCGTGCTGCCGCTGGTGACCGGCACGAAGTAACTGGCGAACTGCCCGTTCTGGTTGCTGACGGCGGTGCTCACGCCAACCACCTCTCCCGCCGCGTTCAGCACCGGGCCGCCCGAGTCGCCGGGAGCCAGCGGCATGCTCGACTGGGTCATGTTGACGGGGAAGGTCGGGTCGAGCGACACGTTCAGCGCCGTGATGGCCCCGGCCCGCCCGCCGTCAAACGCCCCGCGCGAATTGCCGATGGCCACCACGCCCGCGCCGACCCCAGGGGTACTGGCCGCCAGCTTCAGGGCCGGGAAGCCGCTGCCGCTGGCCCTGAGGACCGCCAGATCGCGGGCCTCGTCGTAGCCGACCAGCGTGACCGGCAGCTCCTGGCCCGCCTGCGTGACCACGCTCAGCTTCGCGCCGCTGTCGCCCAGGGCCACGTGCGCCGCCGTGAGAATCAGCCCGCCCTGCGACATGAAAAACCCGCTGCCGATGCCGCTGTTGCCCACCCGGACCCGCACCGCGCTTCCCACCGAGGCGTCGTAGACCTTGCGCAGAAGCGCCGTGGCCGCGCTGCCCCGACCAATGCTGCCCTGGGTGCCGCCCTGGGTGCTGTCGTCCTGGGTGTTGCCGCGCTGGGCGTAGGGGCTGGACGCGCCGGGAATGTTGCCCCCATTGCCGCCAGCGAGCGGATTCCAGTTGGGATCGTTGTAGGCGATGCCGGGGAATTCGTTCCGGGTCTGAGTATCGTTCCGGGTCTGAGTATCGTTCCGGGTCTGAGTATCGTTCCGGGGCTGAGTATCGTTCCGGGGCTGAGTATCGTTCCGGGGCTGGGCGTCATTCTGAGTTGTCCCGTTCTGCCCGTTCCCGGTCTGGCTGTCGAAGGTCTGCGGCTGGGCATTCTGGGCCGTATCCGTTTGCGGCGTGATGATCTTTGGTGTGGTGGCCTGGGGTGTGGTGGCCTGCGCCTGAACACGGGCGTCACGGACCGGGCCGGGCAGGTAGGGCGCGGCGGCGATGACCACGGCGGCGGGCAGGGCCAGCAGAGGCCAGTAGCGGTTGAAGTTGTTCATGTCAGTTCCTCCAGGGAAGTCAGGGGTTGCCTGGAGACAGTCTGGGAGCGGGCCGTTAAACAGCCGTTAACGCCCCGAGGCGGCTGCCCGCCGGTTCCGGTTTCTCATCTGCGCCGCCCGCCGTGTCCTCCTGCTCCTTTCGCTCCAGATACTCATCTCCAGATACTCATCTCCAGATACGGAGGCGGGCCGGAAACGGACCCCACGTGGCGGGCAAGGGTCCAACGCGATGTATCCGTGTGTCTGATCACATGATCCGGACAGGCTGCTCCAGAACATACATCCAAGCGGGGTATCAAACATTACATTAAAAGCTTGCCGTTCTAAGGTTTAGATAAACATTTATTGCAAATTCTGAAGGCTCCCACGCTCTACCATTGCTCGCGCCCATCACCTCAGTATCACGTTCTGTTTTTATTCTCATTCTGTATGCCGCTCCAACTGGAGGACCAATGAAAAAGTTGATCACACTGTCTCTGCTGGCCCTGGGGTCTACCGTGCTGGCCCAGGGCACCACCATCGAGTTCTGGCACACCTTCGGCGACGCCAAGAGAAGCGACTGGATCGCCGCCCGCGCCGCAGACTACAACGCGGCCCATCCCGGCGTGAAGGTCACCGCAGTCTTCCGGGGCGATTCCAACGAAACCTTGCAGTCGTCCATCCTGGCCGCCCGTCAGAATAAGGCCCCGGCCCTGGTGCAGGTGGACGGCGTGAGCAGCCAGCTGGCCCTCGACAGCGGCGTGTTTCAGCCCGTGGGCGGCGTCAAGAGCGTCGATTTCGGCGATTACCTGAAGCCCGTGGTCAGTTACTACACCGTTCAGGGTAAAGTCAACAGCGTTCCCTTCAACAGCAGCAGTCCGGTGCTGTATTTCAACAAGGACCTGATGCTCAAGGCGGGCCTGGACCCCAAACAGCCGCCCACCACCTTCGGCGGCGTCCTGAAGGCCTGCGCCAAGTTCGACGCGGCCAAGCTGGGCGTGAAATGTATGGCCCTGACGCCCTTCAGCTGGCTGTTCGAGCAGTGGATGAGCGAGCAGAACGCCGTGCTGGTCAACAACAACAACGGGCGCACGGGCCGGGCGACCAGCACCAACATCGACAGCGCGGCGGGGCGCAAGGTGTACCAGTTCTACAAGGACCTGCAAGACCAGGGCTACCTGACCAACACCGGCAAACTGGCCGACACGGTGGGAACCAACGCGATCTTCACCAGCCAGAAGGCGCTGATGACCATCAACAGCACGGCGGGGCTGGGCAACATCCTCGACGGGGCCAAGCAGAACGGCTTCCAGCTCGGGGTGGGCGTGCTGCCCATTCCGGACGGGTCGAAGCGCAACGGCGTGGTGATCGGCGGGGCCAGTCTGTGGGTGGCGAAGGGGGCCAGCAAGCCCGAGGCCGAGAC
Source organism: Deinococcus sp. (assembly GCA_025351205.1). Classification (GTDB taxonomy): domain Bacteria; phylum Deinococcota; class Deinococci; order Deinococcales; family Deinococcaceae; genus Deinococcus. The sequence continues at coordinate 4,142 of JANXWI010000274.1, read as the reverse complement.
GGCCCTCGACTTCGCGCTGTTCATGACCAACACCGCCAACATGGCGAGCTGGCACAAGCTGACCGGCTACTATCCGGTGCGCTCCAGCAGCGTAGACCTGCTGCGCAAACAGGGCTGGTTCTCCAACAGTCCGCTTCAGATCGTGGCGTTCAACCAGCTGCTCAAGACGGTGCCCAACGTCGCCAACGCTGGGGCGCTGAGCGGAGCGACCATCCAGACGCGCACCATCATCGAGCAGGGCATGCAGAAGGTGCTGGGCGGTCAGAGCGTGGACAGCGCCATCGTGTCGGCCAGCGAACAGGCCAACGCCGCGATTGCCGAGTACAACAAGAACTTCAAGTAAGCAGGATTTCCGCGAATTGACTGCCCGGAGTCTGTCTGCCTGTAGTCTGGGCTGGGCTGTTTCCGGACCCAGTGGAGGTATCCCTTGAGCCTGGTACGGCCCACCCCAAAATCCAGAGCCGTCAGGGCCAAGGCGATTCGCAGCCAGGAGGCCCGCGCCGAGGCGGCTGCGGCCCAGGAACACGCCACCTTCCGGGGACGCTGGCTGCCCTGGCTGTTTCTGCTGCCCACCCTGCTGGTGCTGGCCGTCTTCTCGTACTATCCGGCGGCCCGCACCCTGCGCCTGAGCGTGTTCCGGGCCAACCTGATCGTCGGCAACGAGCAGTACGTGGGCCTGCAAAACTTCGCCGAACTGCTGTCCAGCCCGGTATACCATCAGGTGATCGTGCAAACCCTGATCTTCGTGGCGCTGGTGGTGGTGCTGGGGCTGACGTTCGCCCTCTCGCTGGCCTGGCTGGCGAGCAAGCCGATTGCCGGGGCCAAGTTTTACCGCCTGATGCTCATCTATCCCTATGCCCTGTCTCCGGCCATCGCGGGGACGCTGTGGCTGTTTCTGTTCAACCCCGAGATCGGGGCGGTCAACACCCTGCTGGACGCCCTGATCGGGGTCAAGCCGCGCTGGCTCGACAATCCGTTTCTGGCGTTCGCTCTGGTGGTGGTGGCCTCCGTCTGGAAGGGGCTGGGTTACAACGTGGTGTTTTACCTGGCCGCCATCCAGAACATTCCGGGCGACGTCATGGAGGCCGCCGAGATCGACGGGGCGAGCGCCTGGCAGAGTTTCTGGCGGGTGGCGTTTCCGCTGCTCTCGCCCATGACGTTTTTTCTGGTGTTCACCAACATCGTGACCTCGCTGTTCGACAGTTTCGGTCTGGTCAACATCCTGACGCGCGGCGGGCCGGTGTACGGCGAGACGGGCATCACCACGTTCCTGGTGTATCAGCTGTACGAGGACGGCTTCCGCAATTTCAAGACCGGGGCCGCCGCCACCCAGGCCGTGCTGATGCTGCTGCTGGTCGTGTGCATCGTCGCCATGCAGTTCAGGTACGGCAACAGGAAGGTTCACTATGGGGCATAAATTTCAACCAACTCGGCGCGTTTCCGGCCTGATCCGTTCAGAGCGAGTGGGAATGGCGCGGATGCCAGAATGCAAAGAGCCAGTCAGCGCTGCTCCGGCTGGCTGCTGGAACGGCAGGAATGCGTATGGCGGTTAACCTGCCGCGCCGACCCCTGTCACGCAGACGAGGCCGCCGGGGCAGCTTCTGGACGCACCTGGTGCTGAGTCTGGCGGTGCTTGTGGTGGCCTCGCCGCTGCTGTTCGCACTGATCAAGGCCACCCAGACCGGGGCGCAGGTGGTCGGGCCGAGCCTGGCACCGGGGCTGCACTTTCTGGAAAACGCCCGCGCGGCCTGGGTGGGCGCGGGGCTGGGCCAGTACATGTTCAACAGCGCCGTGGTGGCCGTCTGCGTCACGGTTGGCAAGACCGTGCTGTCGCTGCTGGCGGCCCTGGCCTTCGTGTACTTCCGCTTTCCTCTCAAGGGCGCGCTGTTTGCCGCCGTGCTGTTCGCGCTGATGCTGCCCACCGAACTGCTGATCGTGGCGCTGTTCGATCTGGTGTCGGGCACCCTGAAATGGGCCAACAGCTACGCCGCGATCATCGTGCCGTTTCTGGCCTCGGCCACCGGGGTGCTGCTGTTTCGCCAGCACTTCATGAACATTCCGGCCAGCCTGTCCGACGCCGCCCGCATCGACGGGGCCGGGCCGCTGACCTTTCTGAGCAAAGTGCTGATTCCCATGAGCTGGAACACCATCGGGGCGCTCGCGGTGATTCAGTTCGTGTCGGCCTGGGACCAGTACCTGTGGCCGCTGGTGATCATGCAGTCTGCCGACAAGCAGGTGATCCAGGTGGGCCTGAGCAAGCTGATCGACGTGGAAAGCCAGACCAGCTGGGGCGCGGTGATGGCCGGAGCGATTTTGGCCCTCGTTCCGCCGGTGCTGGTGTTCACCGTTCTTCAGGAACAGTTCTCGAAGGGGTTCGCACTGGGGCAGGACAAGTAGCGAAGGGTCAACCGGTCAGTGGGGGGCCACTGGTCAGAATCATTCAGATGCCTGGCCTGTTTCCCCCTCGCCCCCTCTCCCACCTGGGGCGAGGGGGGAAAACCCCCATTCAATCGGTTGACAGTATTGAAAAAGGCAAAAAAAGGTCAGTCACCGGGCCTGAACCGTATCCTCTCCCCCGCCCTCAAATCTGCGAGCCGCCACAGGTCGCCGGGATGCACGCGGGCGGGTTTGCTGTAGCCGCCCAGCGTGCCCTTGTCGTGCAGCAGGATGATCGGCTGCCCTCCCGGCGGCACCTGCACCGTGCCTACCGGACTGCCCTCCGACAGCGTTTCGCCGCCCGGCAGGGCAGGCCCAAGCAGGCGCAGGCCCATGCGGTCCCCGTCACCAGCCGTCCAGACCGAGCGGCACAGGGCCGCCAGCACCAGTGCGTCACCGCCCGGCATGGGCAGCAGCCGGAAAGAAGCGCCGGGGCGCGACACGGGCACGAAGCGTCTACCCGGCAGAAGCTGACGCGTCTGGAACTGCCCCGTTTGGGCCGCCCCCAGCACGTCTCCGGCCCGCAGCGCCCGCCCGATGCCGCCGCGCAGATCGGTGCTGGCGCTGCCCCGGAAGCGTGCGGTGTCCAGCCCGCCCGCGAAGGCCAGGTAGCTGACCCTTCCTGGCCCGCTGGCCCGGAAATCCAGCCTCTGCCCGGCCCGCGCCCGGAAGCTGCTCCAGGGCACTGCGGGCACGCCGTCCAGCCGCACCTGCGGGCCAGAGCCGCTCACGGCCAGGGTGCAGTCTGTCAGCACAGTGCAGCCCGGGCCACCCAGATGCAGTTCCAGCAGAGGGGCGTCCGGGACGTTGCCCAGCAGGCGGTTGGCAATCTGCGCCGCCTGTGGGCTGGCAAAACCCCCGCGCACCAGCCCGAAACGCCCGGCCAGAACACGCCCGGCGTCCTGCACCAGACTCAGCGGGCCGCCCCTGTCCACTCGCAGCAGCGGATGAGCAGGCGCGGCGGGCAGCAGCTCCAGAGGTGAAATGGGCGGCGGAACCGGCCCCTCGGCGGGCACGAAGCGCACCGTGTCGCCCGGCCCGAGCAGAAACGGTTCCGCGCGGTTGGGATCGTAAACCGCTTCCAGCGCGTGCCCCAGCAGGTGCCAGCCGCCCGGCGAGGCCACCGGATACACCCCGGTCTGGGCAGCGGCCATCGCCACGCTGTGCGCCGGAACCTGGGCGCGCGGACTGGCACGGCGCGGCAGCCGCAGCGCGGGCGCGACCTCGCCCAGAAACGGAAACCCCGCCACGAAGCCCTGGGCATAGACCCGGTAGGGCGTGCCTGAGTGCAGCGCGATCACCTCCGGCACGCTCAGCCCGGTGGCGGCGGCCACGCCGGGCAGGTCTTCGCCGTCGTACCGCACCAGAATCCGCACCTCACGGCCCGCAGCCGTGCCCTGGGCAGCCGTGCCCTGATCAGTCGTGCCCTGATCAGCCATGTCCTGCCCGGCAGGTTCATGACCGTCCAGCCAGTCCTCGGCCTGCCGCCCCGTGAGCAGGTCGGCGTCGTACTCCAGGTACAGCGAGGCGTAGGCCGGAACGATGTCCAAGACGCCGGGCAGCAGGTCGGCCAGCAGGTTGGCGGCCCAGGCGTGCAGGTACGAGTTGCCCTCCGGGGTCAGCTCGTCCAGGCGGCGGTAGAGCGGCGCGGGGCGCATTCAGGCCGGGCGCTGAACCGGAATTCCGGCGTCTACCAGCGCCGCCCG
>JANXWI010000237.1 GCA_025351205.1 Deinococcus sp. | reverse complement strand
TCAATTCACTTTCTCCGCTTCTTGGGCAGAACGGACGCGCCTGGGCACGCCTGCCCGCTTCTTGGGCAGAACGGACGCGCCTGGGCACGCCTGCCCGCTTCTTGGGCAGAACGGACGCGCCTGGGCACGCCTGCCCGCTTCTTGAGCAGAACGGACGCGCCTGGGCACGCCTGCCCGCTCGGTCAAAATGGAAAGCTGTTTTGACGAATGCTCTACTTGCCCACGCAGAAGTTCCTGAACACGCCGTCGATCACCTCTTCCTGAGCGTCGCGCCCGGTCAGCTCCGAGAGCGAGCGCAGCGCTTCTTCCAGCTCATAGCTCGCCAGGTCGTCGGGCAGCCCCTGGGCCGCCTGGATGTGCTCCAACGCCCGGCGGGCGGCGTCCTGCTGACGCTGGCTGCCCAGCCACACCTCCTGGCGGCCTGCGTCTCCCAGCAGGGTTTCCAGCACGGCCCGGCGCAGTTCGGGCAGCCCGGCCCCGGTCACGGCACTCACCTGGAGCGCCGCCGGGTCGTGCCACAGCGGTTCCAGATCGGTCTTGGTCTGCACCCGGATGGTTCCCCCCGGCAGGTCTTCGGTGGTCTCACGCGGCGCGGAAGCGTCTTCCAGGTACAGCACCAGGTCGGCTCCCCGGGCCAGCTGCCGGGCCTGCCGCACGCCCGCCGCCTCGATCTCGTCTGTGGTGTCGCGCAGGCCCGCCGTATCCACCAGCACGATGGGCAGCCCGCCCAGCTCCAATCCCGCCTCCAGGTAATCGCGGGTGGTTCCGGCGCTGCTCGCCACGATGCTGCGTTCAAAGCCCACCAGCGCGTTGAGCAGGCTCGATTTTCCGGCGTTGGGCCGCCCGATCAGGGCCAGCCGTGCGCCCTGGGTCGCCATGCGTCCAGCCCGCCCGCTGGCGATCAACGCTTGCAGCTCGGCCCCGGCGGCTTGCAGTGGCGCGGCGCGTTCCTCTTCGGGGACGCCCTCGTCGGGGTAGTCGAGCATGGCCTGAAGCGCGCTGAGCGTGCGCGTGACCTGTCCCTGTACCTCGCCTACGCGCCGTGAGAGCGCCCCCGACAGCCCCAGCGTGGCCTGTCTGCGGGCGGTTTCGGTCTGTGAATTGACCAGGTTCAGCACCGCCTCGGCCTGCGCTAAATCCATGCGCCCGCCCAGGTAGGCCCGCAGGGTGAACTCGCCGGGGCCAGCCGCCCGCGCCCCGGCCCCCAGGGCCGCCGCCAGCAGCTCGGCCAGCACCGCCGGGCTGCCGTGCGACTGCAATTCGGCCACGTCCTCGCCGGTGTAGCTGTGCGGAGAGTGAAACACCAGACACAGCCCCTGGTCGAGCACCTCGCCGCCCGCATTCACGAACTGACCGTACAGGAACCGCCCGCCCGGAGTGCTGCTTGGCTGGGCGCGGCCCCGGAACAGGGTGTCGGCAATGTGCAGCGCGTCCGGGCCGCTGATTCGCACGATGCCCACGCCCGCGCTGCCGGGGGCGGTGGCGACGGCGGCGATGGTGTCTGAGAGCAGGGGGCGATTCATTGCCAATGACCTCCACGTGGGCCAGTGACCGGAGCGGCGGTGGTGTCTGAGAGCAGGGGGCGGGTCATGGGGGAAGGATAGGCGAGGAGCAAGATAAAGTTTGCCGAATGGCTCCCACTCTTCTGGTCGTCACCGGGCTTCCGGCCTCGGGGAAGACCTTCCTCTGCTCCAGGCTGGCCCGGCGTCCCGGCTGGCCCTTCGTTTCCAAAGATGAATACAAGGAAATGCTGCACAACCACCTGCCCGCAACATGCTCAGGCTGCGCGCCCAGCTCTGAAGTGGATCAGTGATGTAATCACCTGGGGCGTCAACTGACATTTGCCGATGTAAAAAGAACCGAGCCAGCCGCCACGCTTCTTCTTCGTTGCTGAGCCACGACACTTCAAACGCCCCCTCCAAGCCACAGGCGAGGTTACACTGCTCTTCATGCAGCCTTCTGATCCATCCGGCAAGTATCGCAAGGCGGGCCTTGTGCTCATAGGTTTGCTGGCTTCGCTTGGCGTCTTGGGTTACATGTTCCTGCTTATGTTGGGCGCTGCTATGGGTGGCAGTAAAATTGACGCTTCATACGGTTTTTGGTTTCTTGTGGCAATGTTCGCCGCACTGTTCTTTGCGGCCTGGACGGTCATGGCGTTCATTGAGGCAAGCCAGAAGCACAAGAAGAGCGTAAGCGCAGAGGCAGCCAATCCGCAGAAAGGCTCCAACACCTCTGATTCCTGACTGTTTGAATAATGTGCCGTACACCTGTGCCAGAATTCTCCAATGCCTCCCACTCTTCTGGTCATCACCGGACTGCCGGCCTCCGGGAAGACCTTCCTCGGTTCCAGACTGGCCCGGCGTCTCGGCTGGCCCTTCGTCTCCAAAGATGAATACAAGGAAATGCTGCACAACCACCTGCCCGGCCTGACCCGCGCCCAGGCCGGGCCGCTGAGCTTCGAGATCATGTACCACGTGGCTGGGGTGTCGCTGGCCGCTGGGCATGACGTGGTGCTGGAGACCCATTTTTACCGGGGCATGAGCGAGCCGATTCTCATGGCGCTGGCGCAGAAGCACAGGGCACGGCTGCTTCAGGTCTTCTGTCACGCCCCGCTTGATGAATTGCAGCGGCGGCACGACGAGCGGGTGGCCCTTGGCGACCATCCGCACATTCATTTGCCCTGGCTGTACTCAGACGGGGTTCCAGCGCATGCCTGCTCCGAACCGCTGGACCTGACAGGAAACCTGCTCAGCCTCGACACCACGCAGCCGGGCGCGGAGGAGCTGGCTCACGGGTGGGTAAAAGACCGAATCGCCTAAAACAACCGAATCGCCCAAAGCAATAGAGAACAGGCCGATCAAATATTATGGAGCCAAACGTTCAATGTGCCAGTCTAAGTTATCGAGCTTTTCGTAACGCAAACGGTCATGCAATCTGTTTATCCCGCCCTGCCAGAACTCAACGGCATCTGGTACGACCCTCCAGCCTCCCCACGATTGAGGAAGTTCTATGTGTTGCCCGGCGTGTTCTTGACGTAACTGCTCGAAGCGCTGCTCAAGTGCTTCCCTACTGCCTATCGGCTGGCTCTGTGGAAAGGTCAGCAGAGCAAGCCTCTGGTCGTGGGGTCGGACGGCATACAGGGCTAGATTGTCTTTGTTAGCGAGGGTTTCGACTTGACCCGAGACCCTTACTTGGCGCTCCAGCGCAGGCCAGTAGAACACCAGAGCGACATTCGAGTTGTTTCTCATATCACGGGTTTTCGGGCTGTCCGAGGATGTAAAGACAAACCCGTCAGCGTCCACAGCCTTGAGCAGAATCGTGCGTGCTGCTGGTGCTCCATTCGGTTCAACCGTCGCCAACGTCGTGGCATAAGGTTCAAGCACTTCTGCATCGACAGCCTGCTGAAGCCATTGCTGAAATTGCTCAAGCGGCTGTGCCGCCATGTCGCGCCGACGCAGCGTGCCCCTGGTAAATTCGGCCCGCTGGTTGGGGCGTGGGGGAGAAGTCATGGTGCTGAATCTATACCTTCGCGGCGGTGAGCATCTGAAGTTGACTGGTTTTGACCGTTTCTGTCAATCCTCTATGCTCATTTGTCACCTTTGCTCGACCACCCAGCACCCATCCTCTAAAAGCCTATACTTACGGCATGAAACGCGAATTTCCGCAGCTTTTCTGGGGCCTTGTGGCGCTGGCCCTGGCCCTGCTGGTGGCCGCGTTCATCGCCGCTCAATCGGTGCAGCAGGCCCGCCGCGCCGGCGACGAGATCAGTGTGACCGGCAGCGCCAAGCAGAGCATCGTGAGCAACGTGGCCAGCATCTCGCTCACCGTGACCGACACCCGGTACACCGCGCCCGAAGCCTACGCCAACGTGCAGAAGGGGATGGCGGCGGTTTCGGCTTTCCTCAAGGCGCAGGGCGTGCCTGACAACGAAGTGACGCTCAGTGGCGTGAGCACCCAGCCTGATTCGGTCACCCAGACCGACGACAACGGCACGAAAACCGAGCGGGCGGTCTACAAGATCACGCGCACCCTCGATGTGCAGTCGAGCGATCTGGGCCGGGTGCAGAGCGTGGCCCAGAATGTCGGCAGCCTGATCGAAAAAGACGTGCCCGTGAGTGCCGCGCCGGTGCAGTACCTGTACACCAGGCTGGCCGACCTGCGCCTGAAGCTGCTCGCCGACGCCACCAGGGACGCCCAGAGCCGTGCTCAGGCCATTGCTCAGGCCAGCGGAACCGGCGTGGGAGCGGTGCGCAGCGCCCGCATGGGCGTGTTTCAGATCACGCCCAGAAATTCGGTCCAGGCCGACGACCTGGGCAACTTCGACACCACCAGCCGCGAGAAAGACGTGACGGCGGTGGTGGGCGTGACCTTCGCTGTCAGGTGAGCGACGCGGCGTGAGATGAAATATATACTTCTGACCTCTCGATGTCGAAACACCGTCTAAACTGGTCAGATGTCCGAATCCGTAGCTCTCTTTCAGGCCATTCAGGCGGGTGACGCGGCCACCGTGACCGATCTGATCGAGGCGCGGGCCGAGCTGCTCAGCGCCTCCAGCCCCAGTGGCCTGTCGCCGCTGCTGTTCGCCGCCTACTACCACAGGCCGCAGATGGCCGCCCTGCTGATGAGCCTGGGCGCCGGGGTGTCGGTGTTCGAGGCGGCGGCGGTGGGCGCGGAAGACCGGCTGCAATCGGCGCTGGAGGCCGACCCGGCGCTGCTGTACGCACACAGTCCCGACGGCTTCTCGCTGCTGGGGCTGACCTGTTTTTTCGGGCACGAGGCCGCCGCCCGCACGCTGCTGGTCCGTGGTTCAGACGTGCACACGGTCAGCCGGAACGCCATGCGGGTCACGCCGCTGCATTCGGCGGTGGCCGGGGAGTATCCGGCCCTGGTGACGCTGCTTCTCGCTGCCGGGGCGAATGTCAATGCTGTGCAGCACGGCGGCTACACCCCGCTGCACAGCGCCGCCCAGAGCGGCAACCTGCCTCTGGCACGCCTGCTGCTGGAAAAAGGTGCAGACCCCGCCGCCCAGACCGACGAGGGCCAGACCGCGCAGGCGCTCGCCACCGAAAACGGACACGCCGAGGTGGTTGCCCTGCTGGCAGGCACCGGAGGCACGGACATCAACACGGGCTAAAGCTGCCCGGCTGCTGGGCATCATGCCCGGCCCGCACAATGGCTGCATGACCGATGATCCCAGGACCGACGATCTGAACGCCAGGCTGATCACCCGTGACCCGCAGGCGATGGAACACGCCCTGGAAGACGCCGAGTACGCCGGGGCGGACCCTGTAGACGGGCTGGATTCCGGGCTGACCGGGTTGGGCGTGGGCAACGTGGGTGCTGGACTGCTGGGAGCCGTGCCGCTCGATCCGGCGGCCAGCAACCTCAATCCCGGCTACACCCCGCCCAGCCAGCAGGTGTCGCCCCACCCGAGAGAGGGCGCAGCCGATCTGCCGGAAGGTGCGCCTGCCGACGCCGAGTTGGACCGTGACGGTCTGGGCCGCTGAACCTCTCCTGAGCAGTGGGTGGGCGGTTACAGGCTGTCCACCCAGACCACGCCGTTCTGCACGCGGGTCCGGTAGATCTGCACCGGCTTCACGGCGGGCAGGGTCTTGGGCTTGCCGCTGCTCAGCTCGAACTTCGCGCCGTGCTTGGTGCAGGTGATGC
>JANXWI010000233.1 GCA_025351205.1 Deinococcus sp. | reverse complement strand
GCCTGATCATCATCGGCTGGTAGGCGCTGACGGCGGCAGGCGTGAAGTAGCGGGCAGTGGAGCGCCGCATCTCGTGGTGGTGCTCACCCTCGGCGTACAGCACCGGGGCGCGGCCTAGGCTGGGCACCTCGCTCACCTGCTCGGCGGCGAAGCCCGCCTGCCGCACCCCCTCGCTGCGCAGCACCTGCCGGGCCGCCTCGAAGCTGTGAACGCGGTAATGCCCGTGGGCATCGAGGGTCACCTCGGCCTCCGGGCGCGGCGCGGCCTGGGTGGTCCTGTGTTCGGAGGGCGCGTGAAAGGGACAGCCAGCGGGCGGCGCGTCTGGCAAGGTACGGTCAGTGGTCATGGTTTTTCTCCCTGAATTTGAATCTGGATACAGACGGGGCGGCAGTGTTGGTGGAAGCAGCGGTGTCGGCGGAGGCGGCCAGGCGTTCCAGCGCGGTGGTGAGCGGTTCCAGCTGCTTGCCCAGCACGGCCAGCGGCTCGCCGCAGACGTGTTCTATGGTCTGCATGGCGGCCAGCCAGAGCAGGCGGCCCGCCGGGGTGACGTGCAGGTTCTGCCGCCGCCTGTCGCCGCTGTCCAGGCCCCTTTCCACAGCGTTCAGGCGGCTGAGCGTGTCGAGCGTCCGCGTGACGACGTAGCGCGGCAGGCCGAGCTGCATGGCCAGTTCGCCCGGATGAAACACGCCGCCGTGCAGGGCACTGAGCGTCAGAAAGGACCGCAGATCGAGTCCGTGCTCCCTCTCCAGTTGCCCCTCGGCACGGGCGGCCAGCCCCTGCCAGACCCGCCAGTACGCATACAGAAACCGCATCGGCTGGGCCGAGAGGTCGGGCATGGACGGTTCAGGCGGCAGGCCAGACATGGTTGCATTCTGCAATTACCCGGCTGGAGAGAACAGGTGGAAAGCACACGGAAGCGCCTGACAGAAGCGTCTGGCGCTGTCTTCAGCGGTGGCCGGGCTGCACAACCTGCAAGATTTCTGTCAGCGCGGGCTGTCTATCCTCCGGGCATGTCCAAGTTGTTGAGATGGCTCGCCGTCCTGCTCACTGCACTGCCCCCGGTCCTCGCGCTACCCACAGCTCCCGTGCTGCTGCGCGTCGATCAACCCTCCGGCTGCTGGGTGCGCACGCCAACAGGCTTCCGGCCCCGCCTGACCCTGACCGTCACGCCCTCGGAAAAACTCGAAACGCTGGTCGTAACAGGCACGTTTCAGTCCACAGGTGGCCAGGTCTCAGCACCGATGGTGCAGTTTGACGCCGAAAAGAACGTGCGCCTGCATCTCCAGCTGACGACCAGAGCGGCGCGGCCTGCACTGCCCAGCACCCCGACCACCACCGCCACGGTGACGGCGCGGGTGCTGCCTTACGCAGCCCGCAACACCACCGCTCTGGGACAGGTCCGGGCCGTGCCACTGTTGACGTTCAGGCTGCCCAGTGCGGTTTGCCAGCAGGGTTCATAAGGGCCGAGCAGAACCCTACTCGGTCTTGCTCTTGTGCGCGTCCGGGGCCGCCCCGATGCTCACCGTCTTGACATTCACGAACTCGTGGAGGCCGTGCCTGCTCAGCTCGCGCCCGAAGCCGCTGGCCTTGACGCCCCCGAACGGCAGACGGGGGTCGGAGGCCACCATCGCGTTGACGAACACACTCCCGGCCTCGATGTCGCGCACGAACCGTGCCCGCTCGCCCGCGTCGCTGGTCCAGACGCTGCTCGCCAGTCCGAAGCGCGTGGCGTTGGCAAGCTGCACCGCCTCGTCTATATCAGCCACTCTGAAAATCAGCGCGACTGGCCCGAACACCTCTTCGCCGTAGACCTGCATCTCAGGCGTCAGGTCGCTCAGGGCAGTGGCCGAATAATAATTCCCCACTCCATCCGGAATCTGGCCGCCCAGCAGCACCTTCGCGCCCTTCTGCACGGCGTCCTGCACCAGCCCGTGGACCTCCTCACGGATGGCAGGCGTGGCGAGCGGGCCGATATCGGTGCTGGCCTGCATCGGATCGCCCAGTTTCAGCGCCGCCAGCCCCGCCACGAAGCCGTCCACAAAGGCGTCATAGATGTCCGCGTGAACGATAAACCGTTTGGCCGCGATACAGCTCTGGCCGTTGTTGATGGTGCGAGCGGTCACGGCGGTCTTGATGCTCGATTCCAGATCGGCGCTCGGCATCACGATGAACGGGTCGCTGCCGCCCAGCTCCATCACCGCCGGCTTGATGGCCGCGCCCGCCGTGCCTGCCACGCTGCGGCCAGCGCCCTCGGAGCCGGTCAGCGAGACGGCCTTCACCCGGTCATCGTTCAGGATCGCCTCTACCCCTTTGCTGCCCACCAGCAGCGTCTGGAACACGTCTACCGGAAACCCGGCCTCCTGCATCACGCTCTCTATCGCCAGCGCGCAGCCCGGAACGTTGCTGGCGTGCTTGAGCAGGCCCACGTTACCCGCCATCAGGGCCGGCCCGATAAAGCGGAACACCTGCCAGTACGGAAAATTCCACGGCATCACCGACAGGACCACGCCCAGCGGCTGATACGTCACGTAGGCCTGCTGGGCTTCCGTGGTCACCTGTTCATCGGCCAGAAACTTCTCGGCGTTCTGGGCGTAGTAGCGGCAGCCCACGGCGCACTTCTGCACCTCGGCCACGGCGGCACTCAACGTCTTGCCCATCTCGCGTGTCGCCAGCTCGCCCAGCTGCTGCTTGCGGGCCTCCAGGATGTCGGCGGCGCGGTTCATCCATGCACTTCTCTCGGCAAAGGTGGTCAGGCGGTAAGTGTCAAAGGCAGCCTGGGCGCGACTCAAGCGCTCCTCGACCTGCGGCGGGGTCAGGGTGTCGTAGCTGGCAAAGGTCTCGCCCGTGGCCGGGTTGATACTGTGCATCTGCCCCGACTTGCTGCTGGCCTGATCCTGTGCTGCCTGATCCTGTGCTGCCTGATCCTGTGCCGTCTGGTTCTGGGTTGTGGTCATGCCTTTCAGTGTCGCCTTTCAGACCAGAACACGGCAAGAGGGGTGGCACCCG
>JANXWI010000229.1 GCA_025351205.1 Deinococcus sp. | reverse complement strand
CGGCCACGGCAAGATGGGCAAGAGCAAGGGCGAGGGCAGCACCATCGGCCTGCTGGAAAGCATGGACAGCATCTGGGCCAAGCTGCGCCCCGCGCCCACCGACCCGGCCCGCGTGCGCCGCAGCGACCCCGGCAACCCCGACATCTGCCTGGTGGGCGACTACCACATGCTGTTCTCCGACGACCAGACCGTGCTGGAAATCTGGGACGGCTGCCGCACGGCGGGCATCGGCTGTATCGACTGCAAGAAGCGGCTGATGGTGGGCATCGAGCGCGAGCTGACACCCATCCAGGCCAGGGCAGAGGCGCTGCGGGCCACCCCGGACGCCGTGCTGGAGGGTCTGCATCACGGCGCCGAGCGGGCCAGGGCCATCGCCGCGCCGGTCATGGACGAGGTGCGCGGCAAGATGGGCTTTCTGGGCGCGGCTGCGGGTCGGTAGGCCTGCATGACCGCCGTTCAGGCCGCGCCCCAGCCCGCCTCCAGTCCCTCAGACTGGGCTTTCCGGGTACAGCTCACCGACGCGGGCAGCGGCCTCTCCTCCGGCGACCTCTATTCCGGTGACCTGAGCGGGCTGGCGCAAAGGCTGCGGGCGGGGTCGATCCTGCCTGCCCAGGTGCCGCTGCTGCGCCTGACCCGCGAACTGCTGCACTGGGCGGGCCGGTTTGCCGCCCTGCACCCGGAAACCTACGCCGAGCTGCTGCCCGTGCTGGCCGGTGTGATCGCCCTCAAGGCGCGGCTGCTGCTGCCCAGGCCGGAGCCTGTTCCCGACGATGACGAGGCCGACTGGCCGGAAGGCGGCGGCGTGTTAGACGGCGTGCAGGCGCTCGCGGAACTCGAACAGCTGGTGCAGTTGCTGTCGCAGCGGCGGCAGGAACGCCAGGGGCTGATTCCGGCGGCGCGCCTCGACCTTGGGCTGCCCCGGCGTTCTGCCAGGGCGGCGGGGCAGCCTGGAGCGGCCCAGGAGGGACTGGCGCGGCTGGTCAGGGCCGCCCGGAACGCGGTGCGCGAGGTGTCGGTGCCGCTGCTGTCGGTGGAGCGCCTGACCTTGCAGGACGCCCTGAAAGCGCTGCGGGCCTTTGCCGGGCGGCTGAGCATCTTCAGCTTCGGCGCGGTCCCGGCCCAGGACTGGGGGGAGCGCGCCACCTACTTCTCGGCGCTGCTGGAGGGCGTCAAGGCTGGAGACTTCGTGGCCGAGCAGCAGGAGGTGTACGGCGAGATCGTGGTGGCGCGGCGGAAAGGGGGGGTGGAGGGCGGGTAGCAGGGGAGGCCACCCTACCCGCTACCCGCCGATCACCTCTATCCCGGCCTCCCGTACCCGCTGGGCCGCGCCGCGCTGGCCCTCGCCCACCACCCGGATCACGAAGCGGCGCTGACCCCCCACCTCGCCCGCCGTCGCCACGCTGATGATGTTGCTGGGGGCCAGCGCCTGCACCGCCCTGGCCAGGCTGCCGGGCACGTCGGGCATGGAAAGCGTCAGGCGCACGCCGCCCTCGCGCAGTCCCAGAATCTCGGTGAAGGCCCGCAGCACGTCGCTGACCGTCACCATGCCGCTCAGTTCTCCGGCCCCGTTCAGCACCGGCAGGCCGCCCACGCCGTGCTCCTGCATCCGCAGCGCGGCGTCTTCCATGTCTTCAAATTCGCTGGCCGTGATGACCGGGCGGGCCATCATCTCGGCCACCGTCAGCTTGGACAGCAGGTAGTTCAGCTCCCAGACGCTCAGCGTGGTGGCCTTGCTGGGCACGGCGTCTCTCAGGTCTTTGCGGGTGGTGATGCCGATCAGCACCCCGGCTTTGAGCACCGGCAGCCGCCGGAAGCCGTGGTCGTTCAGCAGCTTCAGGGCGTCGAGCACCGGCGTTTCCGGCCCTACCGTGACCGGGCGCGGGGTCATCCATTCGCTCACCCTCACGCTGCCCACCGCTGTGCCCCGCGTCTGGTGGTCGTGCATCTGTCCGGCCCGCCCGTTGTCATGCCTGTCAGTGTACTTGCCACGCGCTCCGGGGGCTGTTCAGAACCGCTGCCCTGAACCGCCGCAACGCCCTGACCGGAGCCTGACCTGCCCTTTCACTTTGCTCAAAATGCCGCGTGCTACGGTTCTGATGATGAATCTCAAGATGCTCGCTCCCCTCGCTGTCGTGGCCGCGCTCGGCTTCGGCTCGCTGGCCCCTCACGCCCAGACCGCGCCCCAGAAGATCGGCTTTGTCAACGTCGGCGAGGTGCTCAAGTCCCATCCCAAGAACGGTGACGTGACCGCGCTCCAGGCCAAGGCCAACACCGAACTCGGCGCGCTCGACACCCAGATCAAGGCCATCCAGGCCAAGGGGGCCGGCGCCACCGCTGCCGAGAAGGATCAGGCCACCCAGCTCGTGGCCACCATCACCGCCAAGACCAAGGAGTACAACGACCAGCTCGCCAAGGTCGTGGCCCCCATCGAGACGGCTGTGGACGCCGCCGTGTCCAGCACCGCCAAGGCGCAGGGCTTCGCCATCATCATGGACAAGGGCGTGGCCGCGACCAGCAGCCTGGTCATCTACGCCGACGCCTCGACAGACCTGACCGCCACGGTGATCAAGAACCTCAAGCCCTGAACCCCGGCCCACCGGACAGGCGGCCTCCGACACCCGGGGGCCGCCTTTTTTGAAAGGTCAGCAACGTAATTCCAGAGACGTAATGCCAGAGACGTAATGCCAGAGACCAGAGACGTAGTGCCAGAGAAGGGAGAAGCGATGTTTAAAGGGTTCAATTCTGTACCGAAGGCACTTCTGCTGGCCCCACTGGCGCTGTTTGCGCTGCAACCCCACGCCCAGCAGGGCAAGAACCGGGTGGGCATCGTGAATGTGCAGTCGGTGGTGTCGGGCATGTCTGGCGGCGCAGGCTTCGTGGCGCTGAGCAAGAAGGCCGACGGCGATCTCCAGGTTCAGGTCAAGGCGGTGCGGGCGCTGCTGGGCAGGGCCAACGCGCGCGGGGCCAGCGCCGCTGACAAGTCGGCCTATACGGCTGCCGCCAAGAAGTACCAGGCGAGCGCCCAGGGCTATCAGAAGCAGCTGGCGGCGTCGTTCGCCCCGCTGGCTGGCCGGGTCAACACGGCGGTCACGGCGGTGGCCAGAACTGGCGGGTACAGCGTGGTCCTCGATCAGAAGGTCGCCCGCGACAACGGCGTGGTGATCTATGCCAACGCCCAGGCCACCGACCTGACGGCTGCCGTGACCGCGAAGGTCAAGGCGGGCAAGTAGGCCCAGGCTTCAGAGAGGTTCAGGCTCTACAAAACCGTACAGGACAATGACCTGGGGTAGGGAAGCGACTGCTGTGCCATGCTGAAGGCGTGAGCGACAAGACATCGGCCCGGGAAGCTATTTTCGGCCAGCAGCACGACCGGATCTTCGAGCGTCTGGCGGCCCTCGACCCCGATCTGGCCGTCTACATCCGCGACTTTGCCTATGACACGGTGTACGAGCGCGGAGGCCTGGACCTGAAAACAAAGGAGCTGCTGGCCTGCACCCTGCTGCTGGGCCTGGGCAGTCCGGGCGAGCTGAAGACCCACCTGCGCGGAGCCATGCGGGCCGGGGCCAGCGAGGCGGAAGTGCGCGAGACCCTGCTGTTCGCTGCGCCGTTCGTGGGCTTTCCGCGCGTGGTGGCGGCCTTCGAGCAGCTCAGGAGCCTGCTGGGCAGCGCGCCGGCAACAGAAAGCGCCCCACCACCGAGGGAGGGCGCTTCGCCTGTCTAAATCTGCCTGACTTGGGTTCGGTTCAGCTCTGGCCGGGCTTGTTCAGGTCCGCGCTGACCGGCACGTCGGGCTGGCTGCTCAGCGCCGCCTGGCCGTGCTCGTCGGGGCGCACGGCCATCGGGTCGATGCTGGGCGTCTCGGTGCTGACGCTGCCCAGCAGAATGCCCAGCACGTCACTGCTGCGCGCCTGCTCGACGGCCTTATGCGTGATGATCTCGCCGATGTTCAGAATGATGTTGTCCTGCGGGTCGAGCACCACGCGGTTGACCGGGCGCCCGATGGCCCCCTCGATGCGGCGCTCCTCCATGTCGTCGCTGGCCTTGTCGCGGGTCTCGGAGATCCAGCCCTTGGCGCGGTCCAGCAGCCCGCTGGCACCCT
>JANXWI010000186.1 GCA_025351205.1 Deinococcus sp. | reverse complement strand
AGCCTAGAAGAACCGTCAAGCGCTGCGCTGCTGGCAAGGCGATTCGGCTTAATCTTCGGGGTATCGACCCTGGTTTAACACTGCTGGAAAGCGGAAATCCGCTTCCTGATACTGGAAGGTGTGATGGTTAAGTTTGGTCACCCGCACGCCAGGGCGCGGCTTTGATCCGCCGAAGGCTGTGCGGCGGTGGTTTTGCCAGGCTGCCAATTTACTCTGACGACCAGTTTTTGACCAAAAGCCTAAGCGGGATAAAAACCGTCCACCCTGGCCTCATGCCCCTCCCCCTTGACCGCATGAGGACGCTTGGTCGCTCCAAGAGAGGGGGTGATCAGGCTGGGCATCCCAAACCAGTTCATTGCCACATCGTGTTCCAGCCCCGCCGCACCGTTGGAACAGCGTTACGGTCTGGCTTCACCGTCACCCGCTGCTCAATCCCCTCCTGCGCCGCTGCTACCCTGCGTCCATGACCGCTCCCAACCCCCTCTCGCCCGAGCTGCGCGGCACGCTGTACGAACGCATTGGGCCAGCTGCCTTGCGCTCGCTGCTGGAGCGCTTCTACGCTCAGGTGGCGCGGGACGAACTGCTGGCCCCGGTCTTTCCCGGCAGCCGCGACTCCTCACTGTGGCAGGTCACACTTGCCAAGCAATTCGCGTTCATGTCGGGCTTTCTGGGCGGGCCGCCGCTGTACCACCAGCAGTACGGCAACCCGATGCTGCGGGCGCGCCACCTGCCGTTCGCGGTCACTCCAGCGCGGGCGCGGGCGTGGCTGGAGTGCATGCAGAACGCGCTGCAACACTCGCCCGAGATCGATGCCGGCGTGGCGGCGGAACTGTACACGGCCCTGGGCCGGGTGGCGCTGCACATGGTCAACAGTGGGGAGGCGGGGAGAGAGTAGAGAAGGCCGGGGGACCGAGGTTCATCTTCAGCTTTGGGCCACGTCTACACGCCACAGACCACGCGCCACCCGCCTTTACTCCAGCCCCAGCGCCGCCTCCAGCGCCACCTCGATCATCTGGTTGAAGGTGCTCTGGCGTTCCTCGGCAGTCGTCACCTCGTTTGTGATCAGGTGGTCGCTGACGGTCAGGATGGTCAGTGCCCGCACGCCCGCCTTCGCGGCCTGGGTGTAGAGCGCCGCCGCCTCCATTTCCACGGCCAGCACGCCGTGATCGGCCCACATCTTGAAGGACTGCGGGTCGTCCTGATAAAAAATATCGCTCGACATGATGTTGCCCACGTGCGCCGCGAAGCCCCGCGCCTGGGCACGCTGGTAGGCGGCCATCAGCAGGCCGAAGTCGGCAATCGGTGCGTAGCTCAGGCCACCGAAGCGGGTGAAGTTGAGGTTTGAATCGGTGCAGGCCGCCTGCCCCAGCACGATGTCGCGCACGTGTACGCCCGGCTGATACGAGCCGCAGGTGCCGACCCGCACCAGGGTTTTTGCGCCGTAGCTGTGAATCAGTTCGTGAATGTAGATTCCGGCGCTCGGCATGCCCATCCCGGTGCCCTGCACGCTCACGGGCTGGCCTCTGTAGGTGCCGGTGAAGCCCAGCATGCCGCGCACGTCGTTGTGCTGCACAGGATTCTCGAAAAAGGTCTGGGCGATGTGCTTCGCCCGCAGCGGGTCGCCGGGCAGCAGCACGGTGGGGGCGATCTGGTTTTCGTTGGCGTTCAGGTGGACACTCATGGAGCAAGATTAACGCAGCGCGGGTCCCGGCAGGATCAGGCGTCCGGTTCTTCGACCTCGGTGACCGTGCCGCTGTCGGCCAGCGCGATCAGCCACAGCATCAGCTGCCCGATGGCCAGCGCCATGCCCGGCAGCCCGGCGATCATCATCACGTAGCCGCTGTTCACCTGATTTTGTAGCGGCGTGGTGTTCCACAGGCACAGCGCCCCGACGTAGGGTGCGTACAGCACGCGCGGACTGTACAGCCAGACCGCGCCCACCGACATCATCGGCAGGGCCGACAGCAGCCCGAACCAGCCCCGGTTGCCGTAACCCTTACCCTGCACGCTCGGCAGCGGGCGCAGCACCACGGCCCAGCTCAGCAGCCCGCCGAAGACGTACAGCAGTGGCAGCAGCCCCGAGGCCGTGTTGCTCACCAGCGAGGCGCTGAAGCTGGCCGGAATATTCCAGAAGACGATGATGGCCGCCCACAGGGCCAGCGCCACCCAGGGGTCGAGCAGCCACGACAGGGCCTGTGCAGGTCTACCATGCGGGACCAGCCGTTCTTGAGCAAAATAGGCGGCGGGCAGGCCCAGAATCGCCAGCGGCGGCACCAGTTCGGCCAGCACCATCAGGCGGATCATGTAGAGCGTCATGCTGTTCAGGGTGAAGTCGGTCACGGCGGTCTGGGTGATAACCAGCGCCACCACCACGGCCAGACCGAACAGAACAGCCCGCCAGATGGGCCACTCGCGGCGCGGCGCATGCACGAAGCCCAGCGCGTACCAGCCGCTGAGCGCCAGAATGCCGATCAGCCACAGCGCGTCCGGGCGCGGGGCCAGCAGGTCCAGCAGGGTGGGGGAGAGGTTGGGGGTCACCGGGGCACCGGCCTGTGGCGTGTGGCGCGTGGCGTGTGGGGACAGTCCCGGACTTCGGATTGAGCAGATACCCCTGGCTGTTCCCACAGGCCACAGGCCACACGCCACACGCCCTTCACGACCCCGCCATCACTTCGCGGACATCGTTCAGCACCCGCGCCGTATTGCCGAGCTGGGTCACGTCCCACAGCAGCCGCCGCCTGCCCGCCCCGTCGATCAGGAAGGTGGCGCTGGTGTGGTTGATCTGGTACCCGCCGCCCGGAAGTGGGGCTTTGACATAGGACACGCCGTAGCTGCGGGCCAGGGCCGCCAGGGCGGGTTCTCTGACCTGAACGCCCTGAGCCTTGCCGAAGTAGTTCAGATAGCTGGCGATCTTCTGCGGGGTGTCGCGGTCCGGGTCGAGCGACACGAACAGAACCTGAAACTTCGCCTGCTCGGCGGGCGTCATGGCCTGCCGCACGCGTTCCAGATACGCCAGCGTGGCCGGGCAGACGTCGGGGCAGCGCGTGAAGCCGAAAAACAGGGCGGTGGTCTTGCCTGCTCCCAGCGCGGCGGTGGTGGGCGTCACCACGCTGCCCACCATGCCCGAATTCGTGACGCTCAGGCCCGTCACGCTGGCCGCCGGCTGGGGCGTGTCGTAGAGGGTGCCGTAGTACGGAAACGGACTCCTGAGCCGGGTGTAGGCCCAGACGCCGCCCAGCAGCAGCAGCACCGCCAGGGCCGCCACCAGGGCCGAGACGTACCAGGGCCGGGGCGCGGGCACCTTTGTCTCAGAGGAGGCGGTCTGCGAAGAAGTGGTCTGCGAAGAAGTGGTCTGGGGAGGCGTCATAACTTCCTCACCGGCACGCTGAGGGTGCGGGCCGAGCCGTCTGAAAATCTCAGGGTCAGGGCCACCTGTTCGCCGGGTTGCGGTTGCCGCTTCAGGGCGCGCAGCATGATGTGCGCCCGCCCCGGCACGATCTTCAGACTGCCGCCCGCAGGGATCTTCATGGCGTTCGCAACCGTCATGCTCTCCCGGCCTGCGGCGTCCCTGCTGGTGTTTATCAGCATGGTCTGCCCACTGACCGGGCTGGACGCGCCGCTGAGCGTGACGGCCACCCTGCCGGGGTTGCTCAGCACAAGGTAAGCCGACAGTTCTTCGGCTCCGGGCGGGGCCGCCGAGACCCAGCCCTGGGTCAGCTCCAGTGCCCTGACGGCGGGGCTGACAGGGGCCGCTTTCGGGGCCACGGCAGGGGACATCTGCATGTGATCCATTCCGGCCTGACCCGTCGCAGCTTGCCCTGTTGCCGCCTGAGCCTGAGCTAAGCCTACCAGCAGCGTGCCGAGCATCAGGATCAGCGTTGACCTCTTCATGCCCTCAGTTTATTCCCGCGCCGCTGGGCCTATGTCCCCTGAAGTACGCCCCCTGAAGTACGCCCCCGGAAGCACGTCCCCGGAAGCACGCCCCTGGAAGCGTGTGTTCGCGGAAGCTGACTCCAGTACACCGTCCACCGATCAGCAGCAGACATCTGGTCAGAGTTCTTCAGACGCCCGGCCTGTTCCCCTTCACCCCCTCCCTTCGGGCTGTACCAGTCCCACAGCGGAAGAGGGGAAAAGAACCCCTGTTGATCGGTGGACGTTGACCCAGACTGTTCTGCGCCGAACTGCCCACCCTCGTTTTTAAACCCACCCTCGTCTCTAAACCCACCCTTAGCCATCTTCCCGGCAGCTCAAGCTGGGCGTTTTAAAATGGCGACATGAAGAACTCCCGTACCCCCGTTCTCGTGACCGCCGCCGTGCTGGTCGGCCTGGGCCTGGGCGCAAGCGTGCTGCGTGGTCAGGCTCCTGTTTCTGAAGCTCAAAGAGTAGAGGCGCAGACGGTTTCCAGCACCACTCCTGCCACACTCAACCCTGCCGCTCTGAACCCCACTGCTCTGAATGAGGGGGCCGCCCGCCTCCAGAACGAGGCAAACACCATCGACATCGTGAAAAAACACGAGCCGGGGCTGGTGTACATCAGCACCGAGCAGACCGTGGAGCAGGGCAACTTCGGCATGATGGGCGGCGGGCAGCAGCAGGTCGAGGGCGTGGGGTCGGGCTTTTTCGTGAACGCGGCGGGCGATATCCTGACCAACTTTCATGTGGTGCGCGGCGCGGACCGCATCCAGATCCGCCTGCTGGGCAACAAGCAGACCTACTCGGCCACCGTCATCGGGCGCGCCCCGCAGTACGACCTGGCGCTGATCCGGCCCAGCAAACTGCCTGCTGGTCTGGTGAAGCCCATTCCGCTGGGCGACTCCGACAGGCTGGCGGTGGGCCAGAAGGCCGTGGCGATGGGCGCGCCTTTCGGGCTGGAATTCAGCGTCACCGAGGGCATCGTGTCGGCCACCGGGCGGCGCATTCCCATCGGCTTTTCCGGTGGGGCGCAGGGCATCACCCAGAACGCCATACAGACCGACGCCGCGATCAACCCCGGCAACAGTGGCGGCCCGCTCCTGAACAGCGCCGGGCAGGTGATCGGCATCAACACCCAGATTCTCAGCCCGGCCAGCTCGGGCGGCAGCGGTCAGAACGCCGGGGTAGGCTTCGCCATTCCCATCAATACGGCCAGGAACCTGTTGAGTCGGCTTCAGAGCGCGGGCGGCAAGGCCATCTATGCGCCGCGCATCGGGGTCACGGCGGGGCTGGTGGCGATTCAGAACACCCCGGCAGGCCCGCAGCCGGTGGCCCTCCCCGGCCTCTCTGCACTGACCAGCAGCGCCAGGCAGCAGTTCAGTCTGCCCCCGCGCGGCCTGCTGATCGATAAGGTCAGCCCCAACACCCCGGCGGCCAGAGCGGGCGTGGTGGGCGGCGTGAGCACCCGCGAGTTTCAGGGCGGACGCATCACCCTGGGCGGCGACGTGGTGACGGCAGTCAACGGTCAGCCGGTAGACAGCCTCGAAGACCTCCAGGCAGGCCTGATTGACCGCAAGGTGGGGGACAGCGTGACCCTGACCCTGGTGCGCGGCGGCAAGACCCGGCAGGCCAAACTGACGCTGGACGCGGCGGCTTTCCAGAAGGGTGACTAATAGAAAGGGGGGACAGGCAGGAAGGGGGACAGGCAGGAGGACTGAAAGCCGGAAAAGGCGTCGGCGGCCAGCGGGGAGTCCGTCCATATCGAGCCTGGGCGGTTCAGACCAGGCCTGAGCAGTCCGGCGGAACGGGCGTGCCAGAATTGATGGGATGATTCCGCCCGATCCCGCGCAACTGTGGGCCAATCTGCCCGGTGATGCTCAAGAGCTGCTGACCCGTCTGCGACGCCTGGCGGGGCCAGAAGCCCGGCTGGCGCTGGTGGGCGGCGCGGTGCGCGACCTGCTGCTGGGGCAGGCCAGTGCCTCGCCCGACCTCGACATCGTGCTGGCGGGCGGGAACGTGCAGCAGGTGGCCGGACAGCTGGGCGCTGCGTTCAGCTGGCATCCGGCCTACGGCAACGCGACCCTGCACCTGCCGGGCGGGGTGTACGCCGATCTGGTCAGCGCCCGCCGAGAGAGTTACCCGGTGGCGGGTGGCCCGCCGATGCCGCTGCCCGGCAGCCTGGAAGACGATCTGGCGCGGCGGGATTTTACCGTCAACGCGCACGCGCTCGAACTTCTGGCAGACGGCCAGTTGACAGAAGGCGCGGCGCAGCTGCTGGGCGTCCCGAACAGCCTGGAAGACCTTGAAGCGCGGCTGCTGCGCCCGCTGCACCCGCAGAGCTTCCACGAAGACGCCTCGCGGCTGGTGCGGGCCGCGAGGCTGGCGGCCCGGCTGGGGCTGCATGCCCACCCAGAGCTGCTGGCGCAGGTTCCGGCGGCTTTGGACATCGCGCCCCACACCCCCCGGCTGGCCGCCGAGCTGCGGCTTCTGCTCGGCGAACCCCTGCCGGGAAAGGCGGCCAGGGTGCTGGAAGACTGGGGGGCGGGCCAACTCCTGCCAGCCGGAACGGCGTCTCTTCTGGAACGTCTGGACGCCCTTCCCGGACCCAGAACCAGGACGCTCTACGCCGCCGCCCTGCACAGTCTGTCCTGGTCAGCCGACAGCCTCGAAGCCCTGGGGCTGGGCCAGCGGCCTGCCGACCTGCTGGCCCGTGCCCGCAGTGGTGTGCCTGCCGCTTCAGGCAGCCCCGAGGCCACCCTGAAATCGCTGCTGGGCCTGACCCCGCCGTACCCGCCGCTCCAGGGCCGTGACCTGCTGGCGCTGGGCCTGAGCGCCGGGCCGGAGCTGGGGCGGATGCTCGGCTGGCTGGCCCTGGAACGGCGGGCGGGCCGCTTCGCCAGCGCCGAAGACGAACGGCGGGCGGTGCGGGCGCGACTGGCAGGGGGCGGGCCGGAGCAGTAGGCCCGCGATACGGTAGGTTGGTCATGAATGTTCGGCCCCCTGACCCTGATTGCCCGCGATCCGCTGGTGCTGCTGCTGCTGGCGCTGGCGGTGCTGGGCGGCCTGACCCTGCACAACGTGGCCCAGGCGCTGCTGGCCCGCCGCCTGGGTGATTCCAGCGCCTCCAGTGCCGGATTCACCTCGCCGGAGCCGCCCGTCCACCATTCGCTCGCCTCGCTGCTGCTGTATCTGGTGCTGGGGTTGGCGTTGCCGCGCCGGGTTCCGCTGCGGCTTCACGGCTGGCGGGCAACGGTGGCTCTGCTGTCCGGCCCACTCACGCTGCTGCTGGTGGCCCTGCTGCTGCTGCTGTTCCAACGGGTGCAACAGCTCACGCTCAGCGGCTTCGACCCGCTGGGGCAGGCGCTGGGACGCGCGGCCTACGGCCTGACCCAGCACAGCGTCTTCTTTCAGCTGCCGCTGCCCAGCCTCGACCTGGGGCGCGCCCTGGCGCTGGCCGGGCCGCCCGTGGTGCGGCGCACAATGGCGCGGCTCCAGCCCGCCGGAACCCTGCTGGCCTACCTGCTGTGGCTGCTGCTGGCGTTCACGGGTACCCTCAGCTGGGCCACCGAACCTTTCTGGCGTGGGCTGGGGGCGCTCGTGGGCCTGCTGCCCTGAAGAGGATTGCAGATCAGGTCGTGGCCCAGTTCTACGTGGCCCAGTCTTCCCATGAGTTCAGGACAAGCGGCGGGGGCGCAACCGCTAGACTGCGGCCATGGGATCACCCAACCTGATTATTCTTCTCGCCTTTGCCGCCTACGCCCTGTTCACGGGCCGTTCATACCTCCTCGACCTGCTGCGTACCGATCCGCTAGCGTTCATTCTTATCGCTGCGGCCCTGGTCCTATCGCTTACCGTCCACGAGTTTGCGCACGCTTACACAGCAGACCGCCTCGGTGACTCTACTCCCCGTCGATACGGACGGGTCACTCTCAATCCTCTGGCCCACCTCGACCCGTTCGGCACCTTTCTAATGCTGGTGGCCAGCTTCGGATTCGCCAAACCTGTGCCAGTAAATGGCAACACTGTTGGTCGCTGGGGCATGTTCTGGGTGGCCGCAGCAGGCCCGATCAGCAATGTATTCATCGCCGTCCTAGCTGGTCTTCTCCTCAAATTTCTGCCTCCCACACAGATAGGACTGACTGTATTTACTACGGTTCTTTCCATAAATATTGGACTAGCTCTTTTCAACTTGATTCCTCTACCAATGCTAGATGGTAGCCGTATGTTATCTGCGCTTTTCCCAAATACTGTCGGCAGGGCACTCCAGAGATTTGAAATGTTACCATATGCCTTTCTTATTCTTTTAGGTTTGATATATCTCGGCGGTCCCATTATTAATAAAGTGATTTCACCAGTAAAATTGTGGGCATTTTCACTAACTGGGCTGAATTAGCCGTATCGACACGGAGAGTCGGGCCGGAACATCCATTCCGGCCCGCCCGTCCTGTTTCTCTCACCGCAGGGCGAACATCATGGCGACGTGTGCCCCGGTGCCGCCCAGCACGAACAGGTGCCAGATTTCGTGAAAGCCGAAGATGCCGGGCCTGGGGTTCCATCTCTTGGTGGCGTAGATGACCGCGCCCACGGTGTACAGCAGCCCGCCCACGGCCAGCCAGAAGATTGCGGCGGGCGGCAGGTTGCGACTCAGCTGCGGCACGAAGGCCAGCGCCGTCCATCCGAGCGCCACGTACAGCACCGTGCTGACCCAGCGGGGGAGTCTCATGGTCAGCAGCTTGAGCAGGATGCCGCTCGCCGCCACGCCCCACACCACGTACAGCACCACGCCCTGCCACACGCCGGTCAGCCCGAAGTAAGCAAGCGGCGTGTAGCTTCCGGCGATCAGCAGGAAAATGGCGCTGTGGTCCATCTTGCGCAGCCACAGCATGGCGCGGTCCCCCACGTGCAGGCTGTGGTAGGTGGCGCTGGCCGCGTACAGCCCGGCCATGCTCAGCCCGAACACCACGAACGGCCAGAGCGCCAGCTGATGAAGATGTGCCCAGACGAGCAGGCCTGCCAGCACCGGAACCGCCAGCAGCACGCCCGCCCAGTGGGTCAGGCTGTTGACCGGCTCGCGCAGGCGGGAAGGGTGCAGGCGGTGCAGCGGTCTGGTCATACCCATAGTCTAGGCTTCCAAAGATGGGACAAATGACAGGGTGTCAATAAAGGCGCGTGGCTTGTGGCGTGTGGCCTGTGGGCGAGGCCAGGACACCCTGGTTCAAGCGGAGTCGGTAGGCTGTCCCTACACGCCACACGCCACAAGCTACAGGCCCTCATCCTCAGCGCGAGTAGTTCGGCGCTTCCTGAGTGATGGTTACGTCGTGCGGGTGGCTCTCGATCAGGCTGGCCCCGCTGATCCGCACAAACTGGGCGTCCTGCTGTAAACCCTCCAGGGTGGCCGCGCCGCAGTAGCCCATGCTGCTCTTCAGGCCGCCCACGAACTGATACACCACCTCGCCCGCCGTGCCCTTGTACGCCACGATGCCCTCGATGCCCTCAGGCACGAACTTGCGCCCCGGCCCCTGGGTGGCCGCGCCCTGAAAGTACCGATCAGCTGAACCCTGGTCCATCGCGCCCAGGCTGCCCATGCCCCGGTAGCTCTTGTAGCGCCTGCCGTCGCGCAGCACCGTCTCGCCGGGCGCCTCGTCGGTGCCGGCCAGCATGCTGCCCATCATGACCGCGCTGGCGCCCGCTGCAATCGCCTTGGGCACGTCGCCGGTCTGCTTGATACCGCCGTCGGCGATGACCGGGATGCCGTGTGCGCGGGCCGCCTCGCAGGCCTCGAAGATGGCCGTGATCTGCGGCACGCCCACGCCCGTGACGACGCGGGTGGTGCAGATACTGTTGTGAACGATGGCATTGTTGGCAATAAAGCTGTGACTGGGGCAATCCACCTCAATGTCGTACACCGGAAGAGAAATGTTCAGTGGACGCTGGGCCAGATTCTTGACCACCTGGTAGGCTCCAGCATGGCGCTTGGCATGACTGACGTTTAGGCGGACGCGAAATGTGTCGAGCGGCTGGCCCTTGACGCCGAGAAGTCCCCCTGCGTCGCCTGCCTCGGTATGCATGTTGGGGAAACTGCCCTCAGTCACGTAGCACAGCAGCCCGAACAGCTCGGCCAGTGCCTGTGAGGTATTGACGAAGCAGATACGTCCATCGGCGGCGACGTAGCCGTCACTGTCAACCAGGCCGTCTTTCAGGCCAGCGAGGTAATCGGGCTGGTTGATCAGGTAAGGCTGCGGAAGATGTTTGTTCTGGCGCTTCCCGAATTCTGCCAACAGTCTTGCCCACGGCAGAGAGTAGAAGAGAACTTCCAGGATGTTCCCATTAGGCTTGATGGTGGGCCGTACACCCGTAACTTTCTCGACGCTGTCACAGAGTTTGTTGGCGATCTCACCCTCTTCATGCGAAAAGTACCAGGAAACCCTGCCAATTTCAGAGCCGATTCTCATTGCACTGCCGTTGTGGTTCAGAAAAGCGTGGCCGTCACCGAGAAACGCACCGAACAGATAGCCCAGGTCGTAACTCTCTCTGATCTGGGTGTGGTATCTCGCTGCCAGTTGGCCCTGCCGCACCGCGAAGTTGCCCAGCGATATGTCCAGATGTTCCGGCCATTCGAAATGAAGCTCTTTCGGGAGGCAAAATACGTCATCTGCCGCTTCTTCCACGGCTTTCCACTTGTATTTGCTTTCGCCCAGCCTGTTTGGTTGTGCCAGGGCTTTGCTGTAGCCCCTGGAAGCGAGCGTGGTGGCACTGACGGTACTGAGATCGCCCACCCAGAACTGATGGTCGGGAGTCACCACCGTGTCCCGGAACCAGTTGACGTGACGCACAGCGATGACCTCACGCACGCCGGTACACCATGACTTGAGAACGGTCACGGGCTGCCCGTGCATGTTGATTATGCGGTCACCCTGCTCAACCTCCTCTATGTTTTTGTATCCACCTTGCGCCATGAGTACCCGTGTGCCAGCAGCAAAACAACCTGGCCCGATCCCGACCTTCACGGCGTCTGCCCCCGCCTCGATCAGCGCCAGCGCGCCTTCACGGGTCGCCACGTTGCCTGCGATCAGGTCCACGTCAAACGCCGCCTTGACTTGCGCTACGGCCTGTAAAATGCCCTCGGAGTGCCCATGGGCGCTGTCGAGCACCAGCACGTCCACGCCCGCCGCCACCAGCGCGCCCGCCCGCTCCATCAGGTCGCTGCTCACCCCGATGGCCGCCGCCACCCGCAGCCGCCCCAGACCGTCCTTGGCGGCATTGGGGTACTTGACGCGCCTGGTCAGGTCCTTGACCGTGATCAGGCCTTTGAGCTTGTACTGTTCATCGACCACCAGCAGCTTCTCGATCCGGGTGCGCCTGAAGATCTCCTGCGCCTCGGCGAGCGTGGTGCCCACCGGCACGGTCACGAGGTCGCTGCTGGTCATGACCGCCGACACGGGCAGGCTCAGGTCGTCTACGAAGCGCATGTCGCGGTTGGTGATGATGCCCAGCAGCTTGCCGCTCTGGTCGGTGATGGGCACGCCGCTGATCTTGTACTCGCCCATCAGGGCGTCGGCCTCGCGCACGGTGGCGGTGATGGGCAGGGTGATGGGGTCCACGATCATGCCGCTCTCGCTGCGCTTGACCTTGCGGACCATCTCGGCCTGCCGCTCTATCGGCATGTTCTTGTGAATCACCCCGATGCCGCCCTCGCGGGCCATCGCCACGGCCATCGCCGTCTCGGTCACGGTGTCCATGGCCGCCGACACGAAGGGGATGTTGAGCCGGATGTTGCGCGTCAGCTGCGTGCCCACCTCGACCTGATGCGGCAGCACCTGCGAGTGCCGGGGCAGCAGCAGCACGTCGTCGAAGGTGATGCCGTCGCGCCCGAACTTGTAGGCGAAACGGTCTTCCGTCTGGTGCTGGGCGGCGGGCTGCTGATAGTCGAGTACGGTCTGGTCAGGCATGGGGGCGTCCTCCGGGGCGGGTGGAAAGGTCGGGTTGGACTGGATCATGGGACTGGGTCAGCAGGGCAGAGCATGCCACGCGCCCGAGTTGGGCCAGCATAGCAGGGGCAATGCAGACGCCTGGGAATCTGTATGACACTGCGCGCGCCTGCTCAGGCTTGCGCCTGTGCAGGGCGCATGCTACTCTCTCTTTCGCCCGCCGGAAGGCCGGGCCAGACCTGTGGGGCCATAGCTCAGCTGGGAGAGCGCGTCGTTCGCAATGACGAGGTCAGCGGTTCGATCCCGCTTGGCTCCACCAGAAAGAAGACCCGCCGAGCGCGGGTTTTTTCGTTTGCATGCTGACAGTCTGATCAAATCGCGCACTCGACATCAGAAAAGCGGGAGAACCCACATCAGGTTCTCCCGCGTTCTTCGGCCTCTACCTAGCGGCGGCGATCACTGCTAGGGCGGAACTCGCGGCTGCTGAAGTCGCGGTCACTGCTGCTGTTGCCGCCAGTGTTACTGCTACTGCCACCATTGCCGCCACTGTCTCCGCCGAAGCGGCTGCGGTTGCCCTGGTAGCCGCCATTGCCACTGTCGCGGCCACCATAGCTGCGGCCACCCTGCCCGCCGCCGTCACGGCCAGCGTACCCGCCGCTGCGGCTGTTGCCGAAGCGTCCGCCGCTGCTCTCGCGCTCACGCACTTCCTGAAGCTCGGGCAGCTCGGTGGGAATGGTGATCGTTACCTCGCCGTCGATGGGCGACATCTTCAGCAGCATCTGGGCGACCTCGGTGGGCACGTCGGCCACCGCTGCCGTGCCGCTGGTGCTGAGGCGAACCTTGCCCAGCTTGCGGCTCTCGATGTTGGTGCTGCGCGAGATGATCGCCACGGCTCTGGGCACGCCCATGCGGCCACCTTCGAGCTGCACGGCCACCACGCCTTCCTCGCCGCTCAGCAGCGAGACGTTGCGCACCGGCTGGGTCGCGCCGCTGATGCGGGCCAGGGCGCGGCTCAGGGCTTCCAAGCCCAGCTCACTGAACAACTTCTCGGCCTCGGCCATGAAGGGTTCGCCGTACTCGTTGCCCACGCTGCGCACCTGATCGGCAGCGGCGCGGCTGCTGGCGTCCTTGACTTCCTGCGGGGTGGGGTGGGCGCGTTCCTGAAAGTGGACGCCGGTGGCGTTTTCCAGGCCCCGCAGGTCGCGCAGCTCGCGCTCGCCGTACAGCACGATGGCGGTGCCGGTGCGGCCCGCGCGGCCCGTGCGGCCCGAACGGTGCACGTAGCTGTCGGGGTCCTGCGGCAGATGGTACTGCACCACCAGGTCCACCTCCGGAATATCGAGGCCACGGGCGGCCACGTCGGTGGCGACCAGCACCTTGACCCGTCCGCTGCGGAATGCCCCCAGGGCGCGTTCACGCTGGCTCTGCGCCAAATCACCGTGCAGCGCCTCGGCCTCGTTGCCCCGGTGGATCAGTTCCATCGCCAGCTCATCGACCTCGCGCTTGGTGCGGGTGAAGATGATGGCGCGCTCGGGGTTGTACACGGTGAGCAGGTCGGCCAGCAGGCGGGTGCGGGTGCGTCCGGCCTTGATCTTCAGGTGCTCGACGCTGGTGGCGGCCTGCATCCGGCTGTCGCCCACCAGGTCCACGGTCAGCGGATTGCTCAGGTACTCGCGGGCCAGCCGCGCCAGGCTGGACGGAATGGTGGCGCTGAACAGCATGGTCTGGCGCTCTTTGGGCGTGGCGCTCAGGATGCTCTCGATGGCGTCGGCGAATCCCACGCTCAGCATCTCGTCGGCCTCGTCCAGCACGGCAAACTGCACGTCGTCGAGGCGAAGGTTGCCGCGCTCGATGTGGTCGATGATGCGTCCCGGCGTGCCGATCACGATGTCCACGCCGCGCTGGAGGGCCTTCTCCTGGGGGCCGTAGGCCGCGCCTCCGTAGATGGTCAGCACCTCGAAGCTGGGGCCGCTCTTGGAAAACTCCTCGCTGACCTGCTTGGCGAGTTCGCGGGTGGGAGCCATGATGATGGCGCGCGGGCCACGGCCCCGGTCACGGCTGGGGGTGAGCTTGCTCAAAATCGGCAGGGCAAAGGCCAGCGTCTTGCCGGTGCCGGTGCGGGCGCGTCCGATCAGGTCGCGGCCCTCCAGGGTATGGGGGAGCGTCTGCTCCTGGATGGGGGTGGCTTCGAGAATGCCGCGCGCTTCAAGCAAGGCGGCCAGTTCTGGGCTGACCAGTTCAGTGAACTGCATGTGTATCCTCCGGGGTAGTCCGGCGAACACCACGCGCCCTGAACTGCATCAGACGCACTGTACTCACCACTGCCTAGCCAACTCTTCAACTTCGTCCCGCTTCAAGCCAAACCAATCAGGCTGGAAGGGTCGCACAAACGTGCCGCAAAGCCGAACTGACCCCAATATCACCGCGCTGCGTGTCTTCAGTCGCGGACGTTTGGCTGGCCCGAACCCCGCCAGGGATTCACCGCCAACAACGAGTGTAAATGGTACACGAAGGCCGGGGAAATAGCTAGTGCGCTGTCAGCCGAAAAACATGGGACTGTTGTTTGACGGCATCCCAGAAAACGGGTCTCAACACACCTGCGGTGCACCAGTGCGCTGTCAACCGATATAGGCGGGGGATGGTCTCTGGACGACGGGTCGCGCTGGACGCTCTGTTTGCTGTGTTCTCACCGGTTGACGATGGATCAGCGTGGCCTGTCCACAGATCGCAGGGTTCCCGGTGAATATCTCTTCCCACCCTCTATCATTCCCGCATGCAGCGCCCCCCCTTCTCGGCCCTGGCCAGCGTGTACGACGCCATCATGGCCGACATCGACTACGGCGACTGGGCCGAATTCATTCTGGACTATGCCCGCGACGTTTCGCTTCAGCCCGCCACGGCGCTCGACCTGGCCTGCGGCACGGGCACGCTCACCGCTGAGCTTCAGGCGCGCGGCCTGAGCGTCATGGGTCTGGACGCCAGCGCCGAGATGCTGGAGGTGGCCCGTGAGCGGCTGCGCGGCACGAGGCTGGTGCAGGCCGACCTGCGGGACTTTGCGCTGGATGAGCGTTTCGACCTCGTGACCTGCGTGTTCGACAGCCTGAACAACCTGACCGAAGACGGCGACCTGGGCCGCGCCCTGTCGCGCATGGCGGCGCACCTGAATCCGGGCGGGCTGATGGCCTTCGACGTGAACACCAGAACCGGCGTGCGTGACCTGTGGGAAGGCGAGGTGATGGAGGGGCTGGCTCCTATGCCGGGCGGACGCGAGGTGCATTATCACTGGTCGCACCATTACGACCAGCGGGCGCAGCTGGGCACGGTGCAGGCCGTCTGCCGCATGGACGATCAGGAATTCATAGAGCTACACACCGAGCGCGGCTACGACGTGGCCGACCTGGAACCGCTGCTGCACTCGGCGGGGCTGGCCTCCTGGCTGTTCTGCGAGTACCCGGATTACGCTGACCCGCTGCCCGATTCGCCGCGCATCTGGGTGTTCGCGCGCGCTGTACAGGACGGCGGGTGAGCGTCTGCATTCTGGGTGCGGGCGGCTGGGGAACCGCGCTGAGCGCCATGCTCGGCCTGCACGGGCGCGGCAGCCTGCTGTGGGCGCGGCGGGCAGAGGTGGTGGCCGACCTGATGCGGGAGCGCGAGAACAGGGCCTACCTGCCAGGAGTGCGGCTGCCGGATACCGTGCTGCTCAGCTCGGACCTTCAGCGCGCCACAGCGGGCCAGGACTGGGCGCTGCTGACCGTGCCGAGCGTGGGCATTCCGGAGCTGCTGGCGCAGCTGCCGCCGAGATTGGGCGTGGTGCTGTGCGCCAAAGGGCTGGCCCCCGACGGAGACCGCCTGAGCCTGCTGGCAGCGCGCATGGGCTTTGGGCGCGTGGCGGTGCTGAGCGGCCCCAACCACGCCGAGGAGATCGGGCTGGGCCTGCCCGCCGCCACGGTGGTCGCCAGCAGCGATATGGCGCTGGCGGAGTCCGTGCAGCAGGCGCTCATGACCCCCAGTTTCCGGGTGTATACCTCTCCAGATCTTCCGGGCGCGGAACTGGGCGGGGTGCTGAAAAACGTGATCGCGCTGGCGGCGGGCCTGATCGACGGCCTGGAACTGGGTGACAACGCCAAGGCCGCCCTCATCACGCGCGGGCTGCGCGAGATGGGCAGCTACCTCGCGTCGCAGGGCGCGGAGCCGGACACGGTCTACGGCCTGTCGGGGCTGGGCGACCTGGTCGCCACGGCGGGCAGCAGGCACTCGCGCAACCGGGCGGCGGGCGAGGCCATCGCCAGAGGCCGGAGTGTTCTTCGGGACGGTGCCGAGCAGGGCGGCAAGGTGGTGGAAGGAATCCGCACGGCGGGGCTGCTCAGCGCCTGGGCCGAGGCGCACGGGCACGAGCTGCCCATCGTGCGGGCGGTGGCGCGGGTGGTGGCGGGCGAGTGGACGCCCCAGGCGAGTGTGGCCGCCCTGATGGGCAGACAGGCGCGGGAAGAGTAGCGAGAAAGTGAAGCGGTCTCTGGTCTACGGACAACCGATCAAAGTAAGGTGAATTTAGGTTCCGATGCTCCCTTACCTTTGACTGGTACAGCCGCTTGCGGAGGGGGGAGGGCTGGGGAGGGGGTGAGCGGGCTGGGGGTCTGATACGGATTCCGGTTAAATAGTTATCAATGATGAGAACTTCCCCCATCTTCAAATGGTTCGCAACCTGCTGTTATTAGCGTAAGCGGAGTCATAATGTATAACTGATCATCCGGAATCCGTATGAGGAGCACTTTGCTGATGATCTACCGTGGTTGATTGACGTCGTACCAAGGACGTCCTGGCTACCGTTTCGGGTTTCCGCAGAAAGCGCTCCACCCCTGTACTCTCGCCAGGACGTCCTTTTGTCCTCTCTCGCTTCTTGCCCAGAACGCGCACCCGTATGGGGGCTTCTTGACCAGAGAAGCGCGCATGAGCACGCTTGGTCGCTGGGCGCTCCACTCGGTAAAGTTAAAGCTTTACAAGGAGATACTTAGCGCGGCAGGGCCAGCGCATCTGCGGCTTCCCGAGCCTCGTTCCAGGCCACCGTCTCTTGCAGACGTTCCAGCGTGTCTTCCGGCCCCTTGCCCGCCAGCAGCACGGTGTCGCCGCTCCGGGCCAGCGAAACGGCGTACCGGATCGCCTCGCGCCGATCTGGAATGCTGAGAAAGTTGCTGCGCCCAGTCGCGCCGCGTTCCATCTCGGCCAGAATCTCGGCCACCGGCGTGTCGCGGCTGTCCTCCTCGGTAAAAATAGCGTGGTCGGCCAGCCGAGTCGCCACCTCGCCCAGCGGCGCACGCTTGGACGGGTCGCGCGGCCCGCCCGCCGAGCCGATCACCACCAGGAGGCGCCCCGCCGTGGTGGCCCGCAACGTGATCAGGGCCTTTTCCAGGCTGGGCGGCGTGTGGGCGAAATCCACCACGACCCGCCTGCCCCCCGCCCTGTCTGAATTTGGGTCGGGCACCAGTTCCATGCGTCCCGGCACGCCCCGGAAGCTGGAAAGTCCGGCCTGAAGCTGCGCTACCGTGGCCCCCAGGTGGGCGGCGGCGGCCATCGCCGCCAGGGCATTGTGGACATTGAAACGCCCGATCATCGGCAGGGCGGCTTCAAACTGGCCCAGCGGCGAGGCGACCCGGAAGCTCAGCCCGCCCTGCCCTTCGGCAATCTCGCTGGCCCGCCAGTCCGCCCCCGTCGCCTCGCCGTACAGCAGGTGCGGCCCCAGCCCGATCAACCGCTTTGTCCAGGGATCGTCGGCGTTCAGCACCGCAAACGGCGCACGCTCGATCAAGGTGCGTTTGGCGGCGAAATAGCCCTCCAGGTCGCCGTGAAAGTCCAGGTGTTCGCTTGTCAGCTGCGTCCAGACGGCCACGTCCCAGTCGATGGCCCGCACCCTGTCCAGCGCCAGCGCATGACTGCTGGCCTCCAGCACCACCGTCGCCGCGCCCGCCTCCAGCTGCCGCCGCAGGTTCTCCTGCACCTGCGGGGCCTCGGGGGTGGTGAAGTGGGCCGGGAAGTGGTGCAGTTCGCCGTCTGGAAGCTGGTAGCCCACGGTGCTCAGCAGACCGGACGCCAGCCCGGCGGCCCGCAGCAGATGAACCGCCAGCCAGGCCGTGGTGGTCTTGCCGTCGGTCCCGGTCACGCCCACCACCCGCAGCTCGCGGCTGGGGTGGCCACTCAGGGCGGCGGCGGCGTCGGCCAGAGCGGCGCGGGCATCCGAAACCTTTAGGTACGGCAGGGGAGAGGCCACGCCTGCTGGCAGCCCCTCGCCCAGCACGGCCACCGCGCCCTTGGTAGCCACCTCGGCCAGAAAGCTATGCCCGTCGAACTTTGCGCCCCGGATCGCCACGAACAGGCTGCCCGGCGTGACCCAGTCGGCGTTGTGCGTCACGTCCGCTACCTCGGGGTTTTCGTCTGGAGCAGGCAGGTTCAGGTCGCGGGCGAGGTCTTGCAGCTTCACCGCAACAGCTTAACCCACCCGTTCCAGACAGACGCGCGCCCACGGGCGGTCAGGGTCAGCGGCCAAGCGTGGCGGCGAACAGTTCGGAGCCGCAGGGGCGCAGCAGAGATGGAACGAGCAGAGTCAGCGGTAGGATTGCGAGCAGCCGGGAGCGGCGACGACTTCGTTCCGGACACAGGATCAATCGGAATCAGGGCCTCGGCGAAACGCGCAGTTCTGCCGGAACCAGGGCCGGGGTGCGCTGGGGCGTGGCCTGGCCAGGAACGCTCCTGCCGGTCTCCGGACGGCCCAGCGCCTGGGGCTGCCCCACCAGCATGCCCACGGTGTTCAGGTCGATGTTGCGGTCCTCGGCGACCCTGAGCAGTTCGGGCAGCGCCTGAAGCATCTCGGGCGCGTTGTCGTGCAGCAGCACGATGCCGCCGCGCCGCAGGGTCCTGGTGTAGCGTTCGATCAGCACGTCTGTCCCTGGATTCTGAAAGTCGCCGGGGTCGTCGGTCCAGAACACCGTGGTCAGGCCCAACCCTTCGGCGGCTTTGAGCGTGGCGGGCGTGTAGTCGCCGCCGGGAGGCCGGAAGTAACGCACGGGCTTTCCGGTGATGCCCTGGATCACCTGACTCGCCCTCACCATCTCCTGGGTGGCCACGGCCACGGGCAGCGGCGGCAGGCGTACGTGGTGATAGGTGTGGTTGCCGACCTCGTGGCCCTGCGCCGCCATGTCGCTCACGAAATACGGATAGGCGCGGGCGTTGCGTCCGATCACGAAGAAGGTGGCGTGAACGCCGTCGCGCCTGAGCAGGTCGAGCAGCAGCGGCTCGTACATCGGGTGCGGGGCGTCGTCGAAGGTCAGGGCGCTCAGGGCGCTCTTGCCGTTGCCCCGGTAGAGCAGGCCGCCCTGCACGCCGCCCAGCACCTTGGCGGTGGTGTGGCGCACCGCGTCGGCAGTCTTGTCGGCCAGGCTCCCCAGAAAGTTGACGCTCAGCTCGCGCACCCGGTCTGGTGGACGCGCCGGAGCGGCCCCCGGTTTGCTGCTCAGCCAGACCCGATCAAAGCTGCCCCGGCCCGCCGACCATTCCAGAAAGTCGTTCAGGCGTTCACGCGGCACGCTGGCGGTCAGCAGCGGCAGCGGCCCACCGAAGCCGCCGTAACTGGGTTTGTCGTACACGCTGACGTCCACCTCGTCCAGCTGCTCACGCGCGGCCAGCACCCGGCGGGCCACATATCCGGCCAGGGCGCGGGCGCGGGGGTAGTCGCCGGGCATCAGGGTCAGCACCGCGCCCGCCACCTCGATGTGACCGTTGCCCAGGTACTCGACCTTCTGCACCTCCGGAATGGCCGGGTCGAGAATCAATCTCGGGATGCGCGGGGCGGCCAGCGTGCCGGGGGCCACCGGCTGCACCTGACCGGGCTGGGCCTGAGCCGCACGGACTGAGACGCCCGCAGGTTTGGTTGACTGGCCCTGGGCCAGACAGGCGCAGGCGAGCGGCAGAAAAAGGAGGCTGAAGCGGACATTCACGCGTGTCATCTTACCGGCTTCCTTGTCAGGATTTGACCTGCGTTGCGTAAAGGGCTAGGCACTGAAGGACAGAACGGGCGCGGTCAGGGTCAGGATTTTCCGGGCGCGGCGGCTTTGTTGAGGGCCGCCAGCGCCGTCTGTACGCCGCCCGGCATGTGTCCCTGCGCGGTATACAGGGCAATCGCCTTCTGGTACTGGGTTTTGGCGAGGTCCAGCTGCCCCTGACGCCTGAGGACGTGGCCCAGCACGTAGGTCGCCAGGGCGTTCTGTGGGTCTTCCTGCACGGCGCGTTTCAGGTACAGGGCACTCTGCTTCAGGCCGTCCGGGGTGGCCTTGCCCACGCCCGTGCCCATGAAACCGCCGGTTGCTCGCTCGCCCCGGTAGTAATCGAACTGCGAGCGCAGGTAGCTCAGGGTCAGCGGCGCGGTGGCCTTTACGTCCAGGCGGGCGCCGCTGTCTGCCGCCGTGTAGCCCGTGATGCCGTCGTCCTGGCTGTAGGTGGGCTTCACGAAGGTGTAGTGCTCGCCGGTCTTCACCAGCAGCCCCTGGTGGCGCATGAAGGGGGTCGGGTCCGAGGCGTCCACCAGCAGGTCGTTGCCGCTGCTCAGCCTGACCGTGCTGACCACATGACCCAGGTTGCTCAGCTTGCCCTCTGGGTTGGCCCAGACCATCACCGCCCCGGCCTGCATTCCCGCCCGCTGGAGCAGCCCTGAGATGATGAACGACTGCGCCAGACACTGCCGCTCTCCGGTCCTGACCACGTTCGCCAGCTCGAAGCCGCGTTCCAGGCTGAACTTCGGGATGGCCTTCTTGATGAAGGTGTGCGCCCAGGTGGCCGTGCTCCGTTCCAGCTTGACCTTCGCCTCGCCGCTGGCGGCCCGGATGGCGGCTGCGCGGGCGTCCAGGGCGTCGGTCAGGGTGCCGGAACCGTCGCCCAGCGGCACACCCGTTTTGAGGTAGGCCGCCGATATCCAGTCGTCAAAGCTGCCGGACAGCCCTGCGGTGGTGTAGGAAGTCTGGGCCACCTCGGCAAAGGCGGCGCTGCCGTACTGGAAATTGGGACCGATCTGCGCGGTGGTGGCGGGCGCGGCGGCCTGTGCGGCGAGCGGAAGCGCGAGGGCCAGTGAAAGCAGGGCCACTCGGGCACGAAGGCTGGTTCTGAAACGGGGTGTGGGCAGCATAGAAACCTCCGGGTCGGACTCCACTCAGGATAATCCGGACAGGTAAAGAGC
This sequence comes from Deinococcus sp., assembly GCA_025351205.1. Taxonomy (GTDB): domain Bacteria; phylum Deinococcota; class Deinococci; order Deinococcales; family Deinococcaceae; genus Deinococcus. The sequence continues at coordinate 6,220 of JANXWI010000186.1, read as the reverse complement.
GCGTAAGTTTTATGGATATATGGGAAGCTACAGTTTCCAGGTCCAGCCGCGCCGGGCCAGGTACGCCAGCCCCAGCCAGACCGCCCCGATGTACCCCAGCGTGTACAGCCAGCCGCCGCCCCAGAGGCCGAGGTGGCCCTTTGCCAGCGTCAGCAGCGCGTCCCGGATGGGCATGGACCTGCCCGCCCAGTCCACGTTCCAGTCCATCAGGATCCAGACCTTGATCAGAATCGGGGCGACGTAGGCCAGCAGCGAGTTGCGCCCCGGGATGGTCAGCGGGGTGAGCAGCCTCTGGCCCCAGCCTGCCCAGCGCCCGCCCGAGTCGGCCAGCATGTAGAAGGCCAGCATGCCCAGCGTGGCGAGGCCGGAGGTGTAGACCACGTAACTGGGCGTCCAGACGGCCTTGTTGAACTCCAGGTGCTGCGACCACAGCCGGCCCAGCACGGTCATGGCCACGCCCGCGCCCAGCAGCAGCCACGGGGCACTGGCACGGCGGTCCCTCAGCTGCTGGGCCACCACGCTGCCCAGCAGCACCAGCGCGGTGGTGGGAATCACCGAGATCAGCCCGCGCAGACCCCAGGGGGCCAGCAGCACGTCGTTGATGGTCTTGACCGGATTGGCCTGTGCGCTGAACACGCCCGCCAGTCCGCCCACCGGGTACAGGTTGATAAACAGGTCATAGCCGATCAGCAGCGCGGCGGCCACGCCCAGCCGCCAGCGCACGCCCAGCAGGCTGATCAGGCTTCCGAAAAAGCTCGCCAGCGCGATGAGTTGCAGCACGTCCAGGCCCAGCATGAAGCGGTGCTCGGCGGCACTGGTGACAACGCTGCCCACCAGGTACAGCAGCACGGTGCGCTTCGCCAGTCGGCCCACCAGAGGCCAGCTGCTCACTCCGGCTTTGCGGGACGCCGCCAGCGAGAAGGGAATGGCCGCGCCCGCACAGAACAGAAACCACGGAAACACCAGGTCGGTGAGCGTGACGCCGCCCCCCCAGGGCGCGTGCTGAAGCTGCCGGGGCGTCAGGGTATCCAGTGCCACGTTGTTGACCAGCAGCATCAGCAGGATGGTCAGGCCGCGCCAGGCGTCCAGCGCCGAGAGCCGTGCTCTGGCGGCGACAGGAGAGGCGTGTACTGTGTCCTGGCTGTTCGCGAAACGGGTGTCGGTTCTGGCTGCTGGGGCGCTTCTGGAGGGCATCGGCACGCTCATGTCACAGCTTCTCCCCAGGCCATGACACGCGGGTATAGCGCGACTTAAGACTTTGTATGGAAACGGGGCAAACGGCTGCGGTGTGCGGTGTCAGGAGTGGGGGAGAGGGCGTTCGTCTGGTCACGTCGCCCCTCCCCCTGCTGTTTTGCAGCGCCCCTCTCGTTCCGAGCTGTGCCAGTCTCCTGCAAGGGGCGAGGGGAGGAAGACAGGGCAGACAAATATGGAACTCGTCTGCCCCGTCTTTAAACGATGGTTTTGACAGTTTCCAGATCGATAAAAAAGGGAATTTGAGAAACGTTATCTGGGACGCTCAGCCAGCTCACCCCCTCCCAACCTCCCCCCTCAAGGGGGAGGGGCCAAAGACCAGGCGTTCAGAGTTCTATGTCCGTCACTGTTTAATGTTCAAGACAGAAAGCAGGGCAGACGCGTTCTGGACCCGTCTGCCCTGCTTTTGGACCTGCTTTGCGCTGCTTTCTTACTTTTCCACGACGTAGGCGCGGTCGATCACGTCGGGTGTACCGCCAGCGCCGGGGTTGATGCGGGTGATGCGCTTGAGCACGTCCGCGCCCTCCACCACGCGCCCGAACACGGTGTGCTTGCCGTCGAGGTGGGGTGTGGGCACGAAGGTGATGAAAATCTGCGAGCCGTTGGTGTTGGGACCGGCGTTGGCCATGCTCAGCACGCCGGGGCGGTCATGCTTCTTGCTGGTGGCCTCGTCGGCGAAGCGGTAGCCGGGGCCGCCGCGCCCGGTGCCGGTGGGGTCGCCGGTCTGGGCCATGAAGTCTTCCAGAACCCGGTGAAACACGATGCCGTCGTAATAATGGTGCCGGATCAGGTACACGAAGTTGTTGACCGTGCCGGGCACTTCCTGGGCGTCCAGTTCCACCACCATGCGGCCCTTGCTGGTCTCGAAGATCGCCAGGTACTGCTTGCCGCTCTCGGTGCCCTCGCCCGGCGCGGGCGCCTTGGCAAACTCGGTGGTGCGGGCGCTGCCCAGCTCGGGCGTGAGGGTATAGCCTTCGGGAATGTAGGTGTCCATGTTGGCCATTGTACCGGGCGCGGCGCAGGGGAGGGGTCGGCCCTATCCTTGCGGAAGCGTGAACAGACATGGGCGGCGCAGAAAGCTCAAAACACATCTGCCGGAAGGGCTGATGATCGGGGTCTACGTGGCGCTGGCATTGCCGCTGCTGCTGATCGCCGCGCCCTTCGTGCTGACCGGGTACGCTGTCAGCGAACGCCTGCGCCGCTGCCCCCTGTGCGGCCAGCGCGGGACGTTGCGGCTTCTTGAAACGGTCCCGTTCGCCGGGCTGAACGCGGAACGTCCGCACTGGCCCGGAGAAGGGTGGGCAAAGGCACGGATGGACCCGGAACGAACAGTGCTGCGCTGTACGGATTGTGGGCTGCACATCCGGCGCGTTGATCTGGGAGTGAAACGCCCCCGCCCGGTTGCTGTTTAGCCCCGGACCAGCCCCTATAGTTGCGGGCATGTCTGCCGCCGCTGCCCGTTCGCCCGTCTCCCGTCACGGCCTGGGCCTGGGGTTGCTGCTGGTCGTGACTGCCATCTGGGGCAGCACGTTTGCGGTGGTCAAGACGGCGGTGACCGACCTGCACCCGGCCACCCTGATCTTCTGGCGCTTCGCCATCGGAACCTGCTGCCTGCTGCCGCTGCTGCTGTGGCGCGGCGCCCAGAAGGGCGAGACCGGTCTGACAAGCCAGCCCCCAACAGGTCAGCCCCGCCGCCTGTGGCTCGACAGCCTGCTGCTGGGCGGCTGGCTGATCGCCGGGTACGGGACCCAGACCATCGCTCTGGGCAGCACCAGCGCCAACCGGGCGGCCTTCATCACGGCGCTGAGCGTGGTTCTCGTGCCACTGTGGCAGGCCCTGGTGGCCCGCAGGAGGCTGGCCTTCACCCTGTGGGGCGCGGTGGCGCTGGCGGTATCGGGGCTGGCGCTGCTCAGCTGGGAGGGCGGGCGACTGGTCGTCGGCGACCTCTGGGCGCTGGCCTGCGCCGTGACCTACGCCGGATTTATCCTGACGCTGGAGCGCACCTCGCGGCACCATCCGGCCCTGAAGTACACGCTGGCGCAGCTGCTGTGGGTGTCGGCCCTGGCGCTGCTGTGGCTGCTGCTGGCGCGCGCCCCGCTGCTGCCGCCCGCCCTGAGGACCGGGGGCGCAGGCTGGGGGCCGCTGCTGTACCTGGGGGCCGCCGCCACCGCCGTGACCACGCTGCTGCAAACGCTGGGCCAGCGTTGGGTGAGTGCCGCTGAGGCCAGCGTGATCTATGCTCTGGAGCCGGTCAGCGCCAGCATCTTCAGCTACTTTCTGCTGGGCGAACGGGTGTATCTGCGCGGCCTGCTGGGCGGCGCGATGGTGGTGGGCGCAACGGTCCTGAGCCAGTTCAGGGCAGGGCCGTCTGAACAGGGTGCGGGCGCTGAACCGGAGGGCGGGAAAGGGTTGGGGTAATCGGCAGTCAATTTGGCGGAGTGAGGGCGGATTGCGTTGGCAGGCACGAGCATCCTGATGTCAAATCCATTTTTCCGAGTGATGAGCCAGCTCATCCCCTCCGCAAGCGGCTGTGCCAGTCAAGGGGGAGGGGGTGAACGGGCTAGGCATCAGAGGCGTATTTTGTCGATGACCTACCCTGATCGGTTGACGGTATACTGGACGCAGGCTCAGCTCTTCCGTTCAGAAGCCGTGAGGGCTGCGCCCACGATGCCCGCCTCGTTTTGCAGGGCGGCGGGTTTGATGGGCGTCTTGACCGTCAGGTATTCCATCCACTTGTCGGCCTTCTTGCTCAGCCCGCCCCCGATGATGAACAGCTCCGGGCTGAACAGCCGTTCCAGGTATTCCAGGTACTCGGTCACGCGCCTGCCCCAGGCTTTCCAGCTCAGGTCCTCGCGGTCCTTGGCGGCCCCTGAGGCCCAGGGTTCCACCTCGCGGCCCGCCAGTTCCAGGTGGCCCAGTTCGGTGTTGGGCACCAGCACGCCGCCGTTCATCAGGGCGCTCCCGATGCCGGTCCCGAAGGCCAGCAGCAGCGCCACGCCCGGCACGCCCGCCCCCGCGCCGTAGCGCGACTCGGCCACCCCGGCGGCGTCAGCGTCGTTCAGGAGCGTCACGGGCCGCCCGGCAGCACGGGTGAACAGGGCGTCGGCGTCCAGCCCGATCCAGCTGTGATCGACGTTGGCCGCGCTGAGCGTCAGACCGCCGCGCACGATGCCGGGAAAGGTCACGCCGATGGGGCCACTGGCGGTGTCCGGAAACTGCGCCGAGAACTGGGCCGCGAGTTGCGCCACCACCGCCGCCACATCCTCAGGTTTTGCGCCCACGGGGGTGGGAATCCGCACGCGCTCGCTCAGCAGCTTGCCGCTTTTCAGATCCACGGGCGCGCCCTTGATGCCACTGCCGCCGATGTCGATGCCCAGCACGCCGCCGCCAGAGCCGTTTCTGCCCGCTTTCTTGGTCATGGGGTACAGGCTAGCAGCTGACGAGGTCGGGACCAGAACGCAGCGGAGCCACCGGTTGCTGGCCCTGTCAGGCCCCGGAACGAAAGGTCTGACGCCGGTTGGCCGAGGGGCGTTCTGTGTCCCTGCTCCCTCGTCCCTGCTCCCTCGTTATGGTCACCCTCGTCGTGCTCAGACGTGCCGGGGCACACCTGAGCACTTCTCGATCAGAGCAGCGCGGTGGACGCCGACAGGTCGCTGCCCAGTGGCAGCTTGCAAGACGACCCCAGCGGCAGCCGGTACTCCTTGCAAAGATTGGCTGGAATCCGGTTCACCGAGCAGCACCGCCGACGACCTGCTGCTGCGGACCGTGGGCAGAAGCGGCGTTGAGGCGCAGCTGGACGAGGCCCCGGTGCTCAGCACCCGCGAACTGTTCGCCCTGAAAAACCAACCCAATGCCGCGCCGCTGCCACAGTACAGGCGCGGCGCACTGACGATGGCCCTGGACGCCGGGTGGCACGTCAGCGCCCGCAGGCTGTGCGCCACGATGAACAGTGTCGCGGCGCTGCCCCTGACCCGCCTGAACCCCGGCGTGGCCGACCCCGCTGACTTTTCCGCGTCAGCATCAGGGGTAGCGAAAGGGGCGTGCTCGACCTGACCACCCAGGTCGTGACCCGGAAGGGTGAAACCCACTGTGTCAGCGCAAGCTGGAACCACCCCCGGGACATCGCCCTGGCGCAGTTCGCCCCGCTGGTCCAGGCGACCCTTCAGCTGCTGAAGTAAAGCCAACTCCTGAAAAGAGGCTCAGCCGGTCCGTTTCCAGCGCCCGCGCCCGCGCTGCCCGGAGCGGCTGCCCGGCGTGCTGGTGTGCAGCCGCAGCTGTTCCTCGTCCCAGCGCAGCAGCACCGCCAGCCGGGCGCGGCTGATGATGTGGTGCGGGTGCCTGGGAACAAAGGCCGTCACCACGTCCAGGCCGTCCTCATACATCTGGGCCACCACGTGCAGCGGCAGCCGAATGCCGCCCGACTCGAAAAACCCGCACACCAGAAACCGGTGCTCCTGCGGATACACGGCCCGCACCCGGCCCGAGACCAGCACCCCCGCAATATCGGGTTCCAGAAAGCCCTCGGCGCGGGCGTGCTGCGCGGCGTGCGGGCAGACGTGGTAGTGGCCGTCGTAGACCAGGTCGCGCAGCCGGGCGTGGGCGCGGGAGAGTGAGAAGTCGTCGGTGCTCACGCCGTCGAGTTCCTGTTCGCGCTGCGGCTTGACAGGCTTCTGCTCGGCGGCGCGGGGCTGCGGGGCCGCCTTCTGCTCGGCAGCCGCCCTGCGCGCCTGTTTCTCTGCGCGGGCCAGCTGTGAACGCAGGGTCAGCAAATCGGTGTGTTCGAGCATCGCGGCCTCCCGGCCCGGTCACTGGGTGCCCGGCGTCACTCTCGCTGGTTCACGGCGCTGCCCTGGCCTTCACAGCCGCGCCGATCCAAAAAGAAAAGCCTCCTGTCCGAACACCCGTGGCGGTGTCTGGCGGAGGCTGTGACTGAGGACCCAGTTCAGGGCATGGACGCAGCATAGCAGGC
>JANXWI010000167.1 GCA_025351205.1 Deinococcus sp. | reverse complement strand
CGCACCGCGTCCACCGCCGTCTGCCCGGTCACCAGCACGCCCGCGCCCGGCTTGCCCTCGCGCAGAATGTTGGCCTTGCTCAGCGGCGTGGGCGCGAAGTCAAGGGTGCTGAGAACGGCGCTCAGGCGGCGGTTGGCCTCTTCGGGAAAGGGTTCGGACAGGCTGCCCGACCTCAGGCCCGCCTCGACGTGGCCCACCGGAATGCCCTCGTAGAAAGCACTCAGGGCCACGCAGAAACTGGTACTGGTGTCGCCGTGGACCAGCACCATGTCCGCGCCCATCTCGCGCAGCGTCTGGCCCGCCAGCGGCACGATCTTGGCGGTCAGCCCGGCCAGCGTCTGGCGTTCGGTCATCACCTGCATGTCGCGGTCCGGGGTCAGGCCAAATACGGCCAGCGCCGAGTCGAGCTGCTCGCGCTGCTGCCCGGTGGACAGGATCAGGGGCGTCAGGCCGGGGTGGGCGGCAAGGGCCGAGTACACAGGGGCCATCTTGGTGGCTTCGGGCCTGGTTCCAAAGGCCAGGACAATCTGTTTTGGGGCGCTGCGTTTCACGGCTTTCAGTATGAAGGGTGGGCACAGCTGGGGCGGCGATCTGTCAGGGTCAATCCATCGGGGGGGAAGGGGGCGAGGTCTCTGCCCGTTGCACGCCTTCCCTGCCGTGCGCCCGCACCCGGCGGTAGGCCACGAACCACAGGCTGAGCGCCGTGAACAAAACCGTGACCACGATGGCCAGGGGCCGGATGCCCTGCGCCGCCATGCCCACCACGCCGCACACCAGCGCCACGAACCACATGATCAGCGCGGTGCGCCTGGCCTGTCCGGTGGCGGCCAGCAGGCGGTGATGCAGGTGGGTCTTGTCGGGGTGGCCCAGCGGATTCCTGATGCCGCGCGCCAGCCGCCCGACCACCACCTGTGTGGTGTCGAGAATCGGCAGCGCCATGACGATCAGCGGCACGATCAGGCTGGCCCCGGCGCTGAACTTCAGCGTCCCCAGCATCGACACGGCGGCCAGGGTGTAGCCGAACAGATAACTGCCCGCGTCGCCCATGATGATCCGGCTGGGGTTGTAGTTGTGCCGCAGGTAGCCCAGCGCCGAGCCGCCCAGGCCCGCCAGCAGGATCACCGCCGACCCCCGGTCCGGAAACTGGGCGGCAGTGGCGAGCAACACCATCGAGGCCACGAAGCTGACGCCGCCCACCACGCCGTCCACCCCGTCGAGCAGGTTCATGGCGTTGGTCAGGCCCACCACCCAGACAATGGTGATGGCGACGCCCAGCGGCTGATTAAACCGCTCCGCGACGTTGGGCAGCAGCGGAATGGAGTTGTAGTCGATGTGCAGCCCGTTGACCACCAGCAGCACGGCTGTGAGCAGCTGCACGCCCAGCCGGAACACCGGCGACAGCCCGTACTGGTCGTCGATAAAGCCGGTCAGCACCAGAATGGTCGCGCCCAGCAGAATGGCGAGCACCTGAATCTGCACCTCCTGGATGAAGATGGGCCGCAGCGCCCAGGCCACCACCACCGACACCACGAAGCCCGCAAAAATAGCCAGCCCGCCCGCGTTGGGCAGCGGCTCGGTGTTCAGCCGCCGCGCGTTGGGCTTGTCTTCCCAGCCCACCCGCACGGCGAAGGTGCGGATGCCCGGAATAAAACGCCAGGTGAACACCAGCGCCGTCAGGAAGATGAGCGCGACGATCAGTGCGCCGCCGCCCGCGAGGTTGGCAATGCCCATCGAGCGGGCCAGGGTAGACAGGGCTTCGAGCATACTTGGGGCAGTGTACGACGCTCGCGTGAGGGACGGGGAGGGGCACAGAGGGCGGCGGCCCAGACTCTAGGAGAGGCGGAACACTCATGCGAAAGTCAACCAACAAAGTTAGACTTGACAGCATGAAGGTCTTTCCGCTTAACGACGCCAAAACGCACCTGTCCAAACTAGCAACCGCTGCGGCTGGCGGCGAGGAGGTGATCATCACCCGCTATGGCCGCCCACTCGCCAGGCTCGGACCTGTTCAGCCTGCGTCAGAGCGGACCCTGGGCTTTTACCCCATCGCCTTCGTCTCCGACCTGAGCAGCCAGGCAGAGGGGGACAGCACAGACGAAGACACCCTTCTCGACTTTGAAGGACGGGACGGGTGAAGGCGCGTTACCTGCTCGACACCCACACCTTTGCCTGGGCGGTCGGTGATCCGTCTCTGCTGAGTGAGACGGCGCGTACCCTCCTGCGCGATCCCCGGAACGACCTCCTGATCAGCGCCGCCACCAGCTGGGAAATGAGCATCAAGCACCACCTGGGCAAATGGCCCGAGGTCAGCCCGTTCTTCGACGAGGCGCTGTACACCGGCTTCCTGACAACGCTCCGCGCCACCGAACTGCCGATTCGGCACGCGCACGCCAGGCTCGCCGGGCAGTGGAACCTCGCGCACCGAGACCCCTTTGACCGCATGCTCGCAGCACAGGCTGTGTTGGAGGGCGTCGCGATTCTCAGCCGCGATGAGGCGCTGGACGCCTTTCCGCTGCAACGCATCTGGTAGGCGGCTCTCACCATTGCCCGGCCCTCAGATCATCTTCTCGAACCTGTCGCGGTACACCACGTAGGCCAGCCCCAGCGTGGTGAGGGTCATCACCAGGCTGCTCAGGCCGTAGGAAATCAGCGGCAACGTGATGCCGGTCAGCGGCAGCATGCTCAGCGCCGCGCCGATGTTCTCGATGGCCTGAAAGCCCACCTGCCCCAGAATGCCCGCGAACAGGACCTGGTCCTGCAACCTGGGCGACCCGGACGCCATGCCCGCCAGTCCCCAGATCAGGCCGCCGTACAGCAGCAGCACGATCAGGCCGCCCACGAAACCCTGTTCCTCCAGCCAGGTGGCGGCGGCGAAATCGGTGTGCGCCTCGGGTACGAAGCCGTTGTGGCTCTGGGTACCCTGCTTGTAGCCCTTGCCCATCATGCCGCCCGACCCGATGGCGATGGTGCTCTGAATGACCTGATAGCCCTGGCCGCGCGCATCCTTGTAAGGGTCCACGAAGATGGTCAGGCGGGCCTGCTGGTACGGCTTGAGGTGCGGAAAGATCACCTTCGGGAAGGCCACGCCGACTGCCAGCAGCAGCAGCAGCAGATGCCAGACGGGCATTTTGTAGACCAGCAGCATCGCCACGAACATGGCCGACAGCACCATCGCGCCGCCGAAGTCCTGGGTGATGACCAGCCCCAGCGCAGGCAGGAACAGGGCCAGCGGCCAGAGGTACGATTTCAGCCCTCTGTACCCGTCCTTCATCACGGTGGGCAGCATCAGGATCAGCGACAGCTTGAGCAGCTCCAGCGGCTGAAACTGGAGCGGGCCGAGCACCAGCCAGTTCTTCTGCCCATTGATGTCCTTGCCGATCACGAAGGTACTCATCTGAAGCAGAATGGCAAAACCGTACAGCCACGGCGCGGCCCGGTAACTGCGGTCCCGCCCGGCCCACCACAGCAGCGCGATGGGCAGCAGAGACAGACCCACGCCCAGCATCTGCTTGGAAAAGATGCCGGGACTGACGCGGGGAGCCAGGGCCGCCGTCGAGACGGTCATCAGGCCCACCACCAGCAGGGCCGCCACGATGACGGGAAAACGCAGGTCGTAACGCACGCTCAGAAGTGTAGAACACAGGAGTTAACGGATGGTGCGCGGCGGCGGTCCAGATTCAGAGCCGGGACAGAGGCATGCACAGGCTGCGGATGCAGGGCATTCAGCCACCCGCACTCGACCTGTTCTACTACCTATCTGTCGTTCCTGACGACGCCGATGTGCCCCTGCCCGGAACAGGCCAGGTTTAATCGGCGGCGGCCTGCTCACCCTTCAGCGAGGCCATGTCGATCACGAAGCGGTACTTGACGTCGTTTTTCACCATGCGGTCATAGGCGGCGTTGATGTCCTGCATCTTGATCAGCTCGATATCGGCCACGATGTTGTGCTCGGCGCAGAAGTCGAGCATCTCCTGGGTCTCCGGCAGGCCGCCGATGTTGCTGCCCGACACGCTGCGGCGGTGTGAGATCAGCGCGCCGCCGTGGACCTCCACCGGGT
>JANXWI010000153.1 GCA_025351205.1 Deinococcus sp. | reverse complement strand
TCGAGGATTTGGGAGAATGGAGCTGACGAAAGGCTGTTATTTCGGCAGCGGAATTTGGACAAATGCTCTAGTGTAGACATCACAAGAGGAATGAGCAGTAAAGAAGACGGGCCTTCCAATAATTAGGAAAGCCCGTCTTCTTGCTGTCATATGTTTTCTGGTTGGTCCACTTCTCAATTCAGGATTGGCCCAGTCAAACAAAGCGGAGTCCGTATCAATCCTGACTGACCCTACTGATGCTTGATGATCACGATCTCGAAGCGTCCGCCGTTGACGGTGATGCGCAGCTCGCTGGTGTTGCCGCCGTTCTGAAACTGTCCGGCGTAGCGGCCACGGTCTGTACGGCGGTCAGTCTGACGGTAGCCCTGGCGCTGCAACTCGGCGGCGTAGAAGCTGTACACGTCGTCGGCAGTGCGCTCGCTGCTGAAGGTGGTGCGCCACTCGGGCTGCTGATCGACCACGTAGACTGGGAAGCCGTAAGCGGGCTGGGTCTGTACAGGCTGGGCCACCGGGGCGGGCTGGGCGTAACCGTTGCCGTAGCCCTGGGCCACGTTGTAGAAGGCCACGTCGCTGATCCAGGAATTCTGGGGCACCGGGTTGACCACGATGCTCAGCGCCTGCGCGAGCTGCTGCTGGCCCTGCACCTTGACGTCGGCGAATCCGCCCTGGTTGCCCTGAGCCTGGCTGCCCTGGGTCTGGAAGGTAGCGATCTCGTTCAGGTTCAGCTGGGTCTTGGAGGCGAGCGCCAGCACCTTGTTCAGGCCGTAGGGCGCGGCGATGTCGAAGGTAAAGCGGTCCTGGCTGCTGGGAAACACCTTGGGGGTGTTGGCCCGCACGTAGTTCGCGCCGCCCGCATAGCGGTTGGGCAGGATCAGATCGACCTGACCGTTGGGGTCCACGTTGAACAGGTACACGTAGGCGTCCTGATTGACGCTGGTGTAGATGCGGATCTTGTCGCCCACGTAGTAGTTGGGGGTCTGGCTGCCGCTGTTGTCTCGGTCCGTCCAGACCTTGACGTTCAGGCTGGTCTGCACCGGGTTCACGATGATGCTCTGGGCGCTGAGCTTGGGCGCGGCAGAGGCGGTGGTGATCAGGGCGGCGGTCATCAGGGCCAGGGGGGCGATCAGTGCTGCGGCCTTCAGGTTTTTGTTCATGGGGTCAGCTTGCGCCCCGACCCTGACGGGCAACTGAACCGGGCGGTCATGATGCAGAGCAGATTCTCAGCAAACCGTCAGGTCTGATCAGGCTGACTGGGCGCTGTCCTGTTGGGTTCTGTCCGGTTGGGCGCTGTCTGATCGAGTGCTCTCAGGTTGGCTTCTTTCAGGCCAGCGTCTCTCACGGCTGCTCCAGCATGGCCGCCCAGCCCGCCGCGTCCTCACCGATGCTCAGCAGTTTGCCGCCGCGCACCAGGGGCAGCTTCAGCACCTCCGGATGCGCGATCACACGCTCGGTCAGGCTCTCCTCGCTGATACGGAGGTAGGCCAGTCCCAGCGCCTCGTACGCTTTGCCCTCCAGGTCGAGCAGGGCGGTCAGCCCAAACCTCTGCACGAAACGGCCCAGTTCGCCCTTTGCAATGGGCCGCGCCCCCAGGTCGACAAAAATCACCCTGACGCGCCGCTCCTTGAAAAACCGTTCGGCGGCGCGGGTGGCGCTGGATTTTTTCAGGCCGAACATCTGAATGCTGATGTCCGGCGGTCTGCTCTGGGTTTTTGAGGTGTTCTGGGCTGGCTTGCTCACACTCCCAGTCTAACTTCTCCGGCCTGGCACCCGGAGGCCCCGGCACCCGCCGCCGAAATCATTTGTCCATTTGACAAACAAAATAGATGAGTTCTATCTTCAGGTCATCTAAACCACTGTGCCCACGTCACGGGGCCGGGGCTGTGCGCCGTTGCTGTACAGATTCCGACCACCGCGACGTCTCACCAGAACGCCTGCCAAAGCTCCCTGCCCCACCTTTTCCCTGGCCTTCCCGTCTCCGGGCCAGTTCGCCTCACCCCGCCGGGAGCCTGTATGAACTTCGATGTGCTCGACATGGCTGCTGTGCGCGTCCAGCACAGTCTGCTGCTGCTGCGCCTGCTGTGGCAGCAGGACGCGCCGCGCATCGACCTGTCGCGGCAGGTCGGGCTGTCGCGCAGCGCCATCAGCAGCATCGTGCAGGACCTGCTGGCGACGGGACTGGTGTGTGAGGGCGAGGCGCGGGTCAGCGGGCATGTGGGCCGCCGCGCCACCATGCTGTCGCTGCACGTTACGGCGGCCTACCTGCTGTGCATCGACCTGGGGGCCAGCCACGTCCGGGTGGCGCTGCTCGACCTGCGCTGCGCGGTGCTCGCCAGCAGTGAGCAGCCGCACGACGTCTGCTCCGGGCCAGCCGCCACCTATCCGCTGCTGCTCCAACTGGCGCTGGAGGTGCTGGCACAGGCGGGCGTGTGTGAACATCAGGTGGCGGCGGTGGGCGTGGGCATTCCCGGCCCCGTCGATGTCCGGACCGGCGAGGTGGTCCGGCCCCCCAACATGACCGGCTGGGACAGCGAGAACGTGGCGCGTATGCTGGGAGCCGTGCTGCACGGCGCGGGCTTCACGGCCCCGGTGCTGGTGGACAACGACGCCAATCTGGGCGCGCTGGCCGAGTGGAAGTTCGGTGAGCTGCGCGGCTGCGCCGACCTGATCTACATCAAGGCGGCCACCGGCATCGGTGCGGGCGTGCTGCTGGGCGGGCGGCTGCACCGGGGCGTGTCGGGCGGGGCCGGAGAGATCGGTCACATCAGCATCAACGAGCAGGGGCCGCTGGGCCGCAGCGGCAACCCCGGCAGCCTGGAAAGTTACGCCGCCGCCGGAGTGGTGCTGGCCAAAATGCGCGGACGGCTGCACCGCTACCCCGGCACGGCCCTGAACGAAGACAGCCGCATGGGCGACCTGACCCGCCTGAGCAGCAGCGACGCCCTGGCCCGCGAACTGTGGGCCGAGGTGGGCAGGCACCTGGGCGTGGCGATCACCACCACTCTCAACCTGTTCAACCCCGCCGCCGTGCTGATCGGTGGGCAGATGGCCGCCGCCGGAGAACCGCTGCTCGGTGCCGTGCGGCAGGTGGTGCAGGAGCGGGCCATGCAGGTCAACCGGGGCCACGTGAGCATCACCGCCAGCACGCTGGGCCAGAACATCGGGGTGCTGGGCGCGGGCGTCATGGCGCTGGAACTGCTGTTCTCGCCCGCCGGAATCGGCCAGCTGACCCGCGTGAGTCTGAACGGCGCAGCTCTGAACGGCGCAGCTCTGAACGGTGCGGCTTCAAACGGTACGGCTTCAAACGGTATGGCTTTGGACAGTGCAGTTTCGCAGAGTGCAGCTCTGACAAACCGTGCCGCTCTGAACAACGTTTCTTCAAACAGTGCCTCTTCAAGCAGCGCCGCTCTGGCACTCTCCGGGCCGCACCACACTCCCGAGCAGCACGGGAGTCGTCCCGAACAGCACAGCGCCGCTGTTCACGGGGGGTCGCGCGCGCCCCCGGTCCAGCCGGAAAGTCGCTCCGCTGTGCCCGTCTCATCGTCCGCTCTGATCCCGCTGCCACGTTCCCGAGTTCAGATCCGTTCTGTCTCACCTTCTACGTCCCTCACGGAGGACCTTTCATGAACAACAGGACCAAGACCGCCATCGTTGCTGTGACCATCGCCGCCTCACTGGCGAGTGCAGCCCAGGCCGCAGGCAAGCTCGAAATCTTCTCGTGGTGGTCGGGCGACGAAGGCCCCGCCCTGGCCGCGCTGGTCAAGCTGTACAGCGCCAAGTACCCCAGCGTGGTCGTGGACAACGCCACGGTGACCGGTGGCGCAGGCACCAACGCCATAATTGATCGTCTTCGGTATTCAACAACCGTTCGAACGTGGCGAGTTGCTCCGGTGACGCCTGTGGCCCCTCGCGATCCAGCCAGCGCAGCAGCAACCGGTCGAGTTCGAGCATGCCGCGCCGGCAACGCCAGCGTAGCCGCGATTG
>JANXWI010000151.1 GCA_025351205.1 Deinococcus sp. | reverse complement strand
CGGCACCACCAGAAGCACCGTCAGGGCCGCCTCGGTGGTGCTCATGCCCCACACGTGCAGGTCATGCACCCCCGACACTCCGGGCTGGGCGGCCAGGAACGACTGCACCGCCCTCAGATCGACGCTCTCCGGCACGGCGTCCAGCGCCAGGTCCAGCGACTCGCGCAGCAGGCCCCAGGTGCCGTAGAGGATCACGGCGGCCAGCAGCAGGCTGACGAGCGGATCGAGCCAGGTCCAGCCGGTGAACAGGATCGCCACGCCCGCCAGCACCACGCCCGCCGACACCAGTGCGTCGGCAAACATGTGCTGGAAGGCCCCGCGCAGGTTCAGGTCGCCCCTGCGGCCAGAGGCGAACAGATACGCCGTCACGCCGTTGACGACGATGCCCAGCGTCGCCACCCAGATGACTGTGCCTCCCGCCACCGGGGCGGGCTGGGCCAGCCGGTGCAGGGCTTCCCAGATGATCACGCCCAGCGCGACGAGCAGCAGCGCGGCGTTGCTCAGCGAGGCCAGGATGGTGCCGCGCCGCAGACCATAGGTGTGCTTCTGGGACGGGCGGCGTTTTGCCACCAGGAACGCTCCCCAGGCCAGCAGCAGGCCCAGCACGTCGGAGGCGTTGTGCCCGGCGTCGGCCACCAGGGCCAGCGAACCGGAGAGCGTGCCGTAGACCACCTCGAACACCACGAAGACCGTATTCAGGACGACGCCGATCACAAAGGCCCGCCCGTAATCGGCTGGGACGTGCGAATGGCCGTGACGGTGCGAATGACTGCCGTTGTGTCCCTGGCCGTCCGACTCGACGCCTTGGGCCGCGCGGCCCGGCGTCACGAGGCCCGCAGACCGGACACGCGCCGGGGCCGCCGCGCCCTGTGGCCGCTGGCCTTCCAGCCGAGCAGCCGCAGGGCGTTGGCCGTGACCAGCGCGGTGGCCCCGGTGTCCGACAGAACGGCGGGCCACAGCCCCGTGATGCCCAGCAGGGTGGTGATGAGAAACACGAGTTTCAGGCCCACGGCGAAGGCCACGTTCATGCGGACGTTGCTCATGGTGGCCCGCGACAGTTCGATCAGTTCGGCCACGCCGCGCACCTCGCTGCGCAGCAGCGCCACGCCCGCCGTGTCCAGGGCCACCTCGCTCGCGCCGCCCATCGCCACGCCCACGTCGGCGGCGGCCAGGGCGGGGGCGTCGTTGATGCCGTCCCCGATCATGGCCACCATGCCGCCCGCCTTCAGCTCGGCAATCAGCCGCAGCTTGTCTTCCGGCAGCAGTTCGGCGCGCACCTCCAGGCCCAGTTCCAGGCCGACGCTGGCCCCGCTGCGGGCGTTGTCGCCGGTCAGCATGATGGGCCTCACGCCCAGCCGCCTGAGGTCGGCCACTCCCTGCCGGGCATCGGCCCTGGCCCCGTCTCGCAGGGCGATCAGGCCCAGCAGCTGCCCGTCTGGCCGCTGTAAGTCAGGGGCGGCTGCCTGGGAGCCGAGCGCCTGCCCGGACTGCGCCGCCACCACGGCCACCACCGCCACCACCGCCACCACCGCCACCACGGTCTTGCCCTGCCCCTCCAGCCGCTCCACCTGGGCCGCCGCCTCGGCTCCCAGCACCCCCTGCTCACGGGCGAAGCGGGGCGACCCCACCGTCAGGGACCGGCCTTCCACCGTGGCGGAGGCTCCCCGGCCCGGCAGGGCGGTACCATCTGTGGCCGCCGGAAGGTCGCCGCCTCCCTCCAGGCGGAAGTGATCCACGATGGCCAGCGCCAGCGGGTGGCCCGACCCCTGCTCCACGGCGGCGGCCAGCCGCAGAAGCTCCGGCGCGCTGCGTCCGTAAGGTACGAGGTCGCTCACCTGGAGCCGCCCGGTGGTCAGGGTGCCGGTCTTGTCGAAGGCCACGGTTTTCACGCTGCCCACCCTTTCCAGCGCCGCGCCGCCCTTGATCAGCAGGCCGCGCCGCGCGCCCGCCGACAGCCCGCTGGTGATGGCCGCAGGCACGCTCAGCACCAGGGCGCAGGGGCAGCCGATCAGCAGCAGGGCAATGCCCTTGTACGCCCACACGCCCCAGGGTTCTCCTGCCAGCAGTGGCGGCAGCACGGCGCTCAGAGCCGCCACCAGCACCACGAAGGGCGTGTACACCCTTGAAAAGCGGTCGATGAAGCGCGCCGTGGGAGCCTTGCTGGCCTCGGCCTGCTCGACGAGGTGGATCATCCGGGCCACAGTGTTGTCGCTCGTCTCTCTCTGGACCCGCACCACCAGCACCCCGTCGGTGCTGACGCTGCCCGCGTACACCGCGTCTCCGACCCCCTTGTGCAGGGGCACGCTCTCGCCGGTCACGGGCGAGTCGTCCACCCCGGCCTGACCCTGCACGATCACGCCGTCGCCGGGAAGGCGCTCACCGGGCCGCACCTCGATCAGCGTACCGATGCTCAGGCTCTCGACTGGCAGTTCAAACACCCCGCCCTTCTTCAGCACCCGGGCGGTGCTGGGGGTCAGGGCGGCCAGCGCCCGGATGCCGCTGCGGGCGCGGTCCACCGCCACACCTTCGAGCAGCTCGCCCACCGCGAAGAAGAACACCACCACGGCGGCCTCGGCGGCCTGCCCGATGACGAGCGCCCCCAGGGCCGCCAGCGTGACCAGCGCGTTGATGCTGAAAGGGTCCCCGGCCCGCGCCGCCGCGTAGGCCTTGCCCGCCAGCGGCCAGACCCCCAGCAGGGTGGCGGCCAGGTAGCCCCAGACCGAAAAACGCGGCTCGCTCAGTCCGAACGCAAAGGCCAGTGCCAGCAACCCGCCGGAACTCAGGACCAGCCGCCCCTGCCGGGTGGCGTACCAGGGCCTGGGCTGCGGGGTCCGGGCAGCCGCGTCGGTACCGAGCAGCCTCGGCTCGTGTCCCAGCGCCCGCAGCGTCTTTTCCAGCACGTTTCTGGGCGTGGCAGCCTCATCGAGCGACAGCGACAGCGTCTGGGTGGTGAGGTTGGTGCGGGCGTTCCGGGCACCGGGCAGCCGCTGAAGCGCCCCCTCGATCTTGCGCACGCAGGTCGGGCAGT
>JANXWI010000150.1 GCA_025351205.1 Deinococcus sp. | reverse complement strand
CCGTGCCCGCGCGCCGGGCGGCAACATGCCGGGGCGCTTCAGGTAGGCGTGCCACAGGCCGTGCAGACAGTGTTCGGCCTGGGCCACCTGCCGCAGCACCGCCGGGTGGGCGTACAGCCCGGCTTGCAGGAAGCGGCCCAGCTCGGCCAGGCCGCTGCTCACGCCGTCCCCGAAGCAGATCAGCTTCTGGGCCTGGGCCGTCACGTCGCCGGGGGTCTGCACGCCCGCCGCCCCGATGCGGGCGTGGCTGGCGGCCACCAGATCGGAAATCAGCCAGCCCAGCAGCTCGCGCTGCACGGTGCGGCGGTCCCGTTCGCCGAGGCTGCCCGTGTCCAGCTTCAGGCGGCCCAGCAGCTGCTGCCACAGCGGCAGGCCGCGCAGGTCCTGGGGCGAGATCAGGCCGCTGCGCAGACCGTCGTCGAGGTCGTGGGCGTTGTAGGCCAGCCCGTCGGCCACATTGACCAGCTGCGCCTCCAGGCTGTGCTGACCAGCCGGCAGCTGGCGGTGTTTGGCCAGGCCGTCCAGTGTCTCGCGGGTCAGGTTCAGGCCCGCGAAGTCGGGGTAGCGGTCTTCGAGTTCGGTCACGATGCGCAGGGTATGGGCGTTGTGGTCGAAGCCGCCGTGCCCCTGCATCAGCGCGTTGAGAATGGTCTCTCCGGCGTGCCCGAAGGGCGGGTGGCCCAGGTCGTGCGCCAGGGCGATGGTCTCGGCCAGGGTCTCGTTCAGGCCCAGCGCCAGGGCCGCCGAACGGGCCACCTGCGCCACCTCCAGGGTGTGGGTCAGGCGGGTGCGGTAGTGGTCGCTCTGCGCGTTCAGGAACACCTGGGTCTTGTATTCCAGCCGCCGGAACGCCTCGGTGTGCAGCACCCGGTCGCGGTCTTTCTGAAAGGCCGTGCGGCTCAGCGACTCCGGCTCCGGGTGCAGCCGCCCCAGGCTCGCGCTGCTCAACGTGGCGTAGGGGGCGAGGGTCCGCGCCTCGCGGTCTTCCAGGGCCTGCCGGGTGACGAGCATGCCAGGAGTCTAGAGCAGGCGCTGTGAGGGCGGACTCGTGCGAACGGCTGTCCAGTTCCGTGACGCCCGGAACCCGGCAGCTGTTTCTTTCGGACCTCGCTGTCTTTTTTCCGGGCGTAAACAGCGCCTCTGAGGACGTTTGACTGCTGCCCACGCTGCTCGAACACCTCCGCGTTTCGTCCGAGAACCCGCCTGGGCAAGCCCGGCCCCGCGCCGTGCAGGACCGCCCTGCCGTCTTCAGCCGGATCAACTTCAGTTCTGGAACTTCTGCAACGAGGTCTGCCGGGAGACCGACTGAAGACCAGCCGTTCATCCAGAGTCAGCCAGCGGGGCGCAGCATCAGGGCGTGTTCCGTCCCCCACCGTTTCCCCGGCCTGTGCCGCGCCCGCAGCGTATGCTGATGCTCGGAATCCTGCTCATGACCCTGACCACCAGCCTGCCCGCTCACGCCGCCGCGCCCACCCCCCTGCCGCAGTCGAGCCTGACACTGCCGGTCTCTGTTCCGCTGCCCAGCCTCAAGGCGGCGGCGCTGGCCCACCTGCCCGCCGTGCTGGCAAGTATCGACCAGCAGCAGACGCTGGTGGGCGGGGTGGTCACGGTGCAGCTCAGGGGCGAGGTGTGGCGCAGCGGCGACCTGAGCCTGGTTCCCGAGGGCGACGGGCTGCGCCTCAGTCTGCCCGTCACGGCCACCTTCCGGGCCACGCCTGTGGGGTTAGGCGACTTTTTAGCGCGTGATTTTACGGGCGCGGCGGTGGTCACGGCGCACGTCACGCCCGTCATCGGCGCAGACTGGAACGTGGGTCTGGAGGTGCAGGCCGACTACCGCTGGACGGCCCCGCTCAGCTTCGAGCTGCTCAGGGGCGTGAGTATCAATGTGGGGGCGCTCGTCGATCCGCAGATTCGCTCACGGCTGAGCGGCGTCTCGGAAGCACTGAACGCCTCGCTCCGCACGGGCCTGAAGCTGCGCGAACGCGCCGCCGACCTGTGGGGACGGTTGTTTCAGCCCTGGACGCTGCCGGGCATTGAGGGCGGCTCGGTGCAGATTCGCCCGCAGGGGCTGAGCGTCACGCCCGTCAGCTTCGGCACGGACGCGGCCTCGCTCACGCTGGGCGGCAGCTTCGTGGCACAGGTGGGGCTGGGCCAGACGGGCCAGACAGGAGCAGGCCAGCCGGGAACGGTCCAGATGCCCGTGCCCTCCACGCCGCTGCCGCCGCTCCGGGTGGGGCCGCTGCCCAGCACAGGCGTGCAGCTGGAGGTTCCGGTTACGTTTGTTTACCGGCAGCTCTCGGACCTGGCGACCCGTTACGCCCGGGCACAGCAGGCACTGTCCCTGCCGCTCGGCGTGCGCGTGAGCGTGCAGCAGGTCGTGCTGAGCAGCCCCGCGCCCGGTCAGCTCAGTGCAGCCGTGGGCCTGACGCTGCGGGCGCTGGGCCTGAGTGTGGCGGCCACCGTGGACGTGAGTGGCACGCCCCGGCTGGAGGGCCAGGTGCTGAGCCTGCAAGGCGTGAGTGTAAAGACGCGGGCGGGCACCCTCAGTGGCCGCGTTCTCGGCTGGCTGGCCGACGGCAGGGTGCAGACGCTACTGGAGCAGCGGGCACGCTTCGACCTGGAACCGGAGTTGAAGGGGGCGCAGGCGGCGCTCCAGGCACGGCTGCCATACCGTGTCAGCAGCGGCGTGGTGCTGTCGGGCCAGGTGGGGCGATTGGTTTTAAAGTCGCTCAGGGTGCTGCCGCAGGGCGTGGTGGCGCTCACGCAGGCGCAGGGTGATCTGGAGGCGCGGGTAGAACTGGGAAAATGAGCGGGCGAACGAGCGGCCTGCTTCCGGGTCCGGCAAACTAGCCCGGCCAGTCACAGCCAGCCCAGCTCGCGGGCCTTCCTGGCCGCCTCCACTCGCCCACGCGCGCCGAGCTTGCTGATCGCCTCGGACAGATAGTTGCGGACCGTGCCCTCGGACAGGCCCAGGGCGGCGGCGATGCTGCCCGTTGCGGCCCCGTCCTCGGCGGCCTGAAGCACCTGCCGTTCGCGTTCGGTCAGCGGGTTGTGAGTGTCCCAGGCCCCCTCGGCCAGCTCGGGCGCAATCGACCTGCACCCGGCATGCACCCGTCTGATGGCGTCTGCAAGCTGCTCGGCGGGCGCGTCCTTGAGCAGGTAGCCGCGCGCTCCGACCTCCAGGGCGCGGCGCAGGTAGCCTGCCCGCCCGAAGGTGGTCACGATGATGACCCTGACGGGCGACCTCGCCGCGTACAGCTTTTCGGCCACGTCCAGCCCCGACAGGCGCGGCATCTCGATGTCGGTCACCAGCACGTCGGGCGTCAGGCTCTGGCACAGCTCCAGCGCGGCCTGACCGTCGGTGGCCTGGCCCACCACGGTAAGCCCCTGTTCCAGCGACAGCAGCGCGCTCAGCGCCCCCAGCACCAGGGCCTGATCCTCGGCCAGCACGACCCGGATCACCGCGCCTCCGTTTTTATGGACATTGCTCAGGTCGGCAATGTTCACGCCGGCACCGTTCTGACAGTGGGGGAGAGCGCTCCCGGCTTGACGGGGAAGCTGGCCCGCACGGTCATTCCGCGTCCGCTCTCCAGGCTGAACTGGCCGCCCGCCGCCCGCACCCGCTCTCGCATGCTGGTCAGCCCTGTGCCCTCGGTGATCTGCCTGCCACGAAGCTGGCCCTCACCGGCCTGTCTTTCACTGTCCTGGCCCGCGCCGTCGTCATGCACCTTCAGCACGTAGTCTCCTGCCTCCCGCCCGATGCTGACCGTCACCACCCTGGCGTGGGCGTGCCGCATGACGTTGGTCACGGCCTCGCGCAGCACCATCTCCATAGCGTACTCAGTCTGCGGGGGCAGCGCCAGGGCCTCGGCGTCGAGTTCCAGCCGCACCCCTGCCGTGGTCAGTGCCAGTTTGCTGCGGGCCAGTTCCGCACTCAGGCCACTGCCCCGGTAGCCGCTGACAGCGGCCCGGACCTCGCCCAGCGCTCCGCGCGCGATGCGCTCGACCTCGCGTATTTCGGCGAAGGCCCGCGCCGGGTCACGTTCTGCCAGCTTGCCCGCCAGCTCACTTTTCAGCACGATCACGCTCAGGGTGTGGCCCAGCAGGTCGTGCAGGTCACGGGCAATGCGTTCGCGCTCGGCGTCGGCGGCCAGCTTCTCCTTTTCGGCCTGCACGCGGGCCAGTCGCACGCTCGCCACGTGCTGCCGGTAGCCCGCGTGGTTGCCGTACATCGCCACGCTGCTCAAAATCATGATCTGAATCAGGTCGGTCAGGTTCAGGCGGGCGTAGCCCAGCCAGCCAGGGGTCAGCAGCGCGGCGGCCACCAGCAGCAGCCCGCTTCCGGCCAGTCGCAGGCTGCCCTGAAAGCCGATCAGCGCGGCGGCGTATACCAGAAAGGTGGCGCTGTCGTAGCCGACCACGCGCAGCCCGGCGGCGTACAGCAGCAGGCAGGCGGCGAATCCGGCCAGAAGCAGGCGAACCTGACCTCTTCTCAACAGATACACGCCCAGCCACACGCCCAGAAACAGCAGCAGGCCCAAGCTGGAAAGCAGGGTTTCGGCTACGCTGTGCGGTTGGCCCAGAAACGATCTGACGGGAAAAAACAGGTAGCCCAGCCAGACCAGCGGAAAGAAGCGCCAGAACCGGCGTTGCCCCCGTGCTCTGTTCTGATCGCCAGTTAGACTGCTGAATTGACCACTGGACTGATCCCGGCCTGGCTCACTGGGCGGCATGTCTGATACGGATTCCGTCCAATCCGTTATAAAAATAGAACCCCGCCATTTTTCCAACTCCCTTCCCGGCCTCCGTTTTTTCCTTCTTCTTCCAGTCGGGTCAACAGTTACTGCATAACTGATTGACCGGAATCCCTATGAATGCGTACCTGGAGTGTCGGAAGTGGTCATGGCGCGGCTCTTGAATCTGCTCCCGAATAAACCTTGCACGTACACTTGCCCGGCATGTCCGGGGTCAGAACTGTCCAGGCTCAGAGACGGCACCGACTGCGGCCAGCATACCTGTTTGTCACTGCTCAGCCCCCGCGCCGGGCCTCGTCGCGGCGGTAGGCCCACAGGCACAGCGTCAGGAACAGCGCCGAGTATCCGGCCAGTACCAGCCAGTGCATCGCCTGAGAGCCTGCCGGAGCAGCGCCGATGGCGGTCCAGCCCAGCTGCCCGTAGTGGTAGGCGGGCAGGTAGGGGGCCAGCGTCTGAATGAATTTCGGTGCGACGTCGAGCGGGAAGAAGATGCCGGACGCGAACATCAGCGGAATGTTGATCAGGTTGGCGGTGGGCGCGGCCCCAGCAGGCCCCAGCGCCAGGCCCAGCGCCAGGCCCAGCAGCGCGAACGGCACCATGCCCAGCAGCAGCCGCAGCAGTACCAGCGCCAGCGGCCCGGCAGCGATGCTCACGCCGCCCACCACGCGGGCGAACAGCAGCAGCAGCAGCACGCTGCCCAGACCCATGAACAGGCTCGCCATGATCCGGGCAGCAAAGTAGCTCAGCGGCGAGGCGGGCGTGATTCTCAGCTGACGCATCCAGCCGCTGGCCCGTTCGGCGGCAGTGGCGACCCCGAAAGCAAACAGCGCCGTGCTGACCAGCGAGTACGCTGCGTACGACACCAGCATGTACGGCCCGGCAGAAATGCCGCCGAGTTTGCCCTGAACGTTGGGCAGCGCGAACAGCGCGAAGAACATGATCGGCAGCAGCAGGCTGGGCACCAGAAAGGCGCGGTTCCTGAGCAGCCGGGTCAGCTCGGCGCGCAGCAGGGCGGTGAACATTCGCAGGGCGGGCACGCGGGTGGCCTGGGCGGGCAACGTTGTGGTCTGGATCTGGGTCACGCGGTCATCTCCCTGGAGCTGGCGGTCAGGTTCAGAAAGGCTTCTTCCAGGGTGGCGCGGCTCACTTCCAGTTCGCTCAGCTCGGCTCCCGTGGCGAACACGGCGGCCAGCAGGCGCTCGGGTTCGCGGGTACGCAGGGTGGCGCGTTTGCAGCCGCCTTCTTCCGGGGTCAGGGTGGCTTCCAGCAGGTCTGGCAGTGCTCGCAGAGCGGTTAAGTCCAGGCGGCTCACGAAGCGCACCGTCGCGCCTTTCACGCCCGCCTTGATCTGCTGCGGCGTGCCGTCGGCGATCACCCTGCCCGCGCTGAGCAGCACCACCCGGTCCGCAACCCGTTCGGCCTCTTCAAGGTAGTGCGTGGTCAGCACGATGGTCTTGCCCCGCGCCTGCATGGCCCCCACACCGGCCCAGAATACCTGGCGGCTCTGCACGTCCATCGCCGCCGTGGGTTCGTCGAGAAACAGCAGCTCCGGGTCACCGATGACGCTCATGCCAAAGCCCAGCCGCCGCGCCTGCCCGCCCGACAGGGTGCTGGCCCGCTGCCGGGCCTGGGAAGTCAGGTCGCACAGCTCCAGCACCGCGTTCACGGCCAGCGGTCTGGGGTAGAGAGCGGCGTACAGGGTCAGCAGTTCTCTGACGCTCATTCCGGCGGGCAGGGACAGGTCCTGGGGCAGTGCGCCCAGCCGGGTGCGGGTCTGCGGCAGCCGGGGATCGCCGCCCAGCACGCGTACATTGCCACTGCTGGGCGATTCCAGCCCCAGCATCAGCCCGATCAGGGTCGATTTGCCCGCCCCGTTGGGTCCGAGCAGGGCGGTCAGCTCACCGCGCCGCAGCTCCAGGTTCACGCCGTCCGGGCTGCCCACGCCCAGGTCGCCCGCATTCAGGCCGCCCATGCTCAGGCCACCCAGCGCCTGAACCTGCCCGTAGCGCTTGCTCACGCCCCGCACCACGATGGCCTCGTCTGAGGGCCGCGCCGCTTTGAAGCCTTTTGCCCCGCTCAGGGTCGCTGTCATGCGGTCAGTGTAGGCGTTGGCACCGGGCTGGCCCAGTGCTGGGTGTCAGGCGGCGGGCGTGACAGGTGTCACCTCTGCACGCCGTATCAGCGGCTGCCACACCGGGCCATGCCGACTCCCACATCCTACAAATGCTCTAAACTCTGCCTATGCCGGACACCGAGCCTTCCAGCCCCCCTGCTCATGACCGCCAGCCTTCTGACCGCCAGCTCTGGTCACGGGCACAGGAGGCCATGCGCGCCAGCCTGACCGGGTGGGCCACCGTACAGGTGCAGGGTGAGCGCGCCCTGGTGCTGCCCGCCCCCGACCTCGACGCGCTGTACGCCGGGCTTGAACGGGCGCTGGAAGGCCACTGGGCCATCCGGTACGCGGTGGACCATATGCAGCCGCCGGTGGTGCGCGCCAGCCTGTCTCTGGGCCAGTCTGAGGCGGGTTTGGCTGTAGCGGGCCGCGTGCGCGAGGGGCTGGGCCAGGGCCACACCCTGCAAGATTCCCGGCTGCTGGCGGTGGCCGACGCGCTGCGGGCCTACGGAATCGCGCCCGCCAGCAGTGAGGGACAGTGGGTCGAGTACGATTCCGAGGAAGGGGCCAACACGCACGAGCTGGAACCCGAGCAGCCCGCGCCCATTCCCGGCGTGCCCACGCCCACGCCGAGCGCCCCGCCCCGCGACCCGCAACTCGAACGCGCCCGCAAGCACATCGACGACCTGCTCGAAGGGCTGCGCGAGGAGGGCCTGGGGGCACAGGCCGCCCGCGTGCTGAGCAGCCGGGGCTACGGCAACACCGTCGAGGAGAGCCGCGAGGTCTACAAAGAACTCAAGGCGCTCAAAAGTTGAACACGCCCGTGTGTGCTGCACCCCCCCCTGAGGCGGGGCCAGATGCGCTCTAAGTTCATCGTGATCGGAGACGTGCACGCCGACTTCGAAACGCTCTGGGAGGCGCTGCGTTCCGCCAGCTGCATGGACGCCGACGGCCAGCCGACCATGCCCGTGCGCAGCGGGCTGTATCAGGTGGTCTTGATCGGTGACCTGGTCCATCCCAAAAACGAGCGTGAATACGCCCGCCTGATCGGCCAGGACAGCTTCGACCCCGCCGACCCGGATCACCTGTTTCTGGCGGCCCGCGCCCAGGTCAAGTGGCTGGAGCGGCTG
The DNA here is from genome assembly GCA_025351205.1 of Deinococcus sp. Classification (GTDB taxonomy): domain Bacteria; phylum Deinococcota; class Deinococci; order Deinococcales; family Deinococcaceae; genus Deinococcus. The sequence continues at coordinate 5,980 of JANXWI010000150.1, read as the reverse complement.
CACGCCTACCAGCAGGCCGCGCCGCAGTCGATTCATATCATTCTGGGCAACCACGACGACGCGGTGCTCGGCAGCGAGTACCTGCTGGGCACGGCCAGCGGCCTGGTGCATGTGGAATTCGATCCGGAGCGCGGCGGCGTGCTGCTGCCCGACCACCTGCGCCAGTGGTTTCAGGGGTTTCTGCGCGAGCTGCGGGTGGGCAGCGTGCAGTTCGCGCACGTCGGACCTCTGCCCGCCATGACCAGCTACGACGGCCTGTTCTACGCCGACAGCGCCCACAAGCGCTGGTGGCAGGACACCCCCGAATACGTGCAGATGGCGGGCCTGGAGTTCGGGGTCTACGGCCACACCCAGATGAAAGACGGCATCGTGGTCAACCACACCGCCGGATTCGCCATGATCGACGCGCTGCACGCCCGCGAGTATCTGGAAGTGATTCTGGACACCGAGCAGCAGTCCGGGCCGCTGAGCAGCCGTCCGGTCATCTTCTGAATGTGTTGACATCCCCGGAAGCGGCGGCTATCCTTATACCCGCTGCGAAAGCGCCAGGAATCACCTTTCTGGTCGCGTGCGGGGCACACACATTGGGGTCTGGTAGTGTAGCGGTTAGCATATCTGCCTGTCACGCAGAAGGTCGCGGGTTCAAATCCCGTCCGGACCGCCAAGATTCTCCGCGCGGAACTAAGCCCCACGCGCGGGGGTAAACGGCAAAATAGCTCAGCTGGTAGAGCAAACGACTGAAAATCGTTTCACAATCTGGGTAAGTTGTTTTGTCGCTAAGAACCTCGTCTCAGACGGGGTTTTTTCGTTTTCCTCCTTTGTCAGAATCCTCAGATGAGCAACTGATTATTCTACGAATACTTTTTTAGCCTACATTTCTTTATCTGTCAAGAGCACTTGTCTACTTTGCGCGGAATATACCTTAATCTAGTGGGGGAAGGCTAAGTTTAAGGAGAAGTTTACTGACACAAATCGCGTGTCAGACGATATTCTCTACATTTGAAATCTGCCGCCAGAGATGGTATTATTGATGAGTAGGAATTTGAACACCAATAGGAGAAAAAATGAATGGAACGTATTTAACTGTGGCCGAGTTTGCGGAGTTTTTCAACGTCTCTACAACGTTAGTATACAGATTGATTCGAGACGAGGTTATTCCAGCGGTCAGAATCGGAGATAAAAATTACAGAATTGCTCCAGAGACCGTTCAGGGCATCAAAGACGGTGGTCTGCTAAGTTAAAGCGGCAATAAAAAAAGAGAAGACTGTAATCTTCTCCCGCAAATACTTTAAGTTATGGATTCATTATACTATAAAAATTTAGCACACACAAGAGATGGACAGCGAGAAAAGCTTATAAAGTTGGCAATAGACTATATAGACAAGAACAGGTATGTTAATCCTGAAACTGGTCAGATTTACGAGAATTACCCATCTGCCCTTAGAGATTTTCGGAAATGGCGGGCACAGAAGAAGATTGAGAATCCAAATTCGTACTCGAATAGACTGTTTTCTTCTTTGGGCGAAAATGCGTATTGGTACACGTGTATTCTCGGAGATGTTTTTCCTTCTTGGGCGAAATATCAGAATATATTCAATCCCACTCAGGTAAAGAAAATTAAAGCTCATTTCAATCGGGTCATCAAAGGGCCGTTCTCCGGTCATCTTGAAGTTTCTGGATTTACTGGAGCACATATACATATTATTTCAGGCAAGCAGACATACAAACATCTCAAGGCTGAAACAGACGTGTACAGAATACCCGGTCTTGTGAAATACACTTCGAAGAGTTGCGTAAGTGACAAGGACAAAGAAACAGAAGAATACATGGTAATGGCTGGTGAGTATTTATCATGGAAGGGTAAGATTGGTAGTAGACGACTTCCTAGACGGAGTTGGACTAGGTTGAAGTGTGAGTGTTAGTAGCTAGTTAAGCATTGACCTTCTCGAAGTGAGATTGGTTTTATTTCAGCGCGAAAAAAAAGAAATCCCCTGACGGTTCAAAGGAATCTAGAACAAGTCAGGGGTAAATTTGGGAGGAATATACAATGGAAATCACGGGTAACAAGGCTAAAGTTAACAAAGATGGGAAGAGCATCACTCAGGAAGTTACATATTCCGACGCTTATGAAGAAGTTAAGGTCAGACTACAGCGTAAAGGAAATCAAGCAGTTGTTACTTCAGTTCAAGATAAAAAGAAGTAGATCACATTTAAAAAGATTGAAGTATATTGAATACAATCGTTGGTGTTGGGGACATACCAGCTCTACTCGCGCCACTACTACTTGCTCCACTGCAAGATATCTTAAACATCCCTGCTTTTACTGTCTTGCCAAATGAAGCCTCGTTGTTTGAGTCATAAGATTTTACGCACTGGTTATATAAATCATAAGATATATTTGCCCCTGTAGCAGTTTTAATTAAGTCTTTTAAATAAGGAGCACCTTTTGCTCTTTTGTTTATAAGAGATGAGAGAGCTTGGTTTCGATAGTAGAGAGTCATAAATTCAATGATATTAGTATCATTGTCACGCCCAACTTCAATTTCCGCTCCGTCTGGAAGAACGTAGTGAAGCAGCTTTCCAACATCCATTGAATCAGTTCCGACGTATTCGCACTTATAATGTTTACAAAAGTTAGATTCAGCGAAACTAGATTTTGTCCCGATGAGGGGAGCTGCAAAAGAGATAGATAGAAGAAAAAGAAGGGAAAATGAAAGCCATTTACGCATATTGACTCCTTATATCTGAATTAGCGAGAAACTTTACAAGATATGAAATATATTTGTCCAGCATTAGAGAATCCTTCTGATTTCGTCTCAAGCATATAAGTTGTATAGTTTGTTTTTATGTTGAAAATTTTGGTTAATCCTTTATCAGGGGTGAAAATTAACTTCACCGTAGAGGTTTCTTTGATAGTGTTAATAACTTGTGAAACTATATCTTCACCGAAATAATAATTATAATCATAGCCGACAACCTCTATATTGTTTGGTAAACATTTCCCTAGTTGCCCATTGAATTGCCAATAAGAATTGATACCTCTAACAACGCTCGAATCTATCTGATTTGGCTTATGATACAGACCATAGTTATTCCATGTGATTGGAAGGTTAATTGAATTCTTGGGGCTAGCTACTGCGATTGAGCAAAAAGATAGGAGAAAGATATATAACAACGGTCTTTTCACGTTATCTCCGGGTTGGTGAAGCTGCAAGATGAACTTGTTTGAGGGATTGTTCGTTCAGGACGGCGTAGCGGCTACTCATGACTAAAGTTGTGTGACCCAGAATTCTTTGCAGCGAGAAAACATCTCCAGAATTCAGAATGAATCGAGTGGCAAAACCACGGCGAAAGTTATGTGGACTCTTGTATTTCAATCCAGCCCTCTTGAATGTTCTTTGGAGCATGAGTTTTACACTGCCATAGGTCATGCTTTCGTCTGTGCTGGTCAGGAAGAGGGGTGTAAGCGAATTTGTGGGTCTCTCTACCCTTTGGTACTCACGAAGGCGCTTAACGACGCTCCTAGAGACCGGAATGATTCTTGAGCCTGTCTTGCCTGTGACTTTGAGCATTCCCCGTCCAGTCAAGATATCCGGTTCGGTCAGGTTCAGCAATTCTCCAATCCGCATTCCTGTATCAAAAAGCAGGCTGATGATACAGGTGTCTCTGAGTGGTTTCTGACCTCCTCTTGCTGCCAGCATCAAAGATTCATATTCTTCAAAGCTGACATAGCTCATGATGCTCTTCTCGATTTTTGGCATCTGAAACTTCTTAAACGGACATGTGGTTTCGATTTCTTCACGTTCGGCGTAAAACAGCATGGCCCGTATAACCCGGAATTGCAGTGCAATTCCTCCTGATTTCAGGCCCTTCTCTTGAAGATAAAGTGCATACTCCTTGAGTGCCCCTGATGTGATTTCGGCAACTTCAGAATACTTTTTAGCTTTACAATATTTCTCAAAGGATTTTAGAACATCTGTATACATTCGAGTGGTGTTCGCTGCGAGTTTGCGGTACTTGCCATCATCTAAAAACTCTTCAATAAGTGATTTGAGCAACACGTCAATATCTCCTTGAGCAACCGATTCAGATTTAATGACCAACCGAGTTGAGCTAAAATGTGAAATAATGTATTACAGACTACAAAGTGAGGGGAGAAGGCCGTGAAGGTTGACAGGTGTGGTAGAGGACGTTTATAGTCTTTGAGCCTCCCTCAGTGCGGATGCAGATGGGCAAAATAGCTCAGCTGGTAGAGCAAACGACTGAAAATCGTTGGGTCGGCGGTTCAAGTCCGCCTTTTGCCACCAAAGTCAAGTTCACCGCAGCAAGCTTCAGGTCTTCGGGCCGCCAGTGTAGCTCAGGGGTAGAGCAACTGATTCGTAATCAGTAGGTCGTCAGTTCGAATCTGACCTCTGGCTCCAACAAGAAAGCCCGCCTGGTGCGGGTTTTTTCGTGTCTCAACGCGTATTCGCATCGGTGCGTCCGCGCCTGACGAACATCGGCAGACACACGGCCTGATAAACACAGTGCCCGGCAGATTAAATACAGTGCCTGGCAAATTAAACACAGTGCCCGGCAAATTAAACACAGTGCCCGGTTAGCACAGTGCGCCACGCTCCGGCGTTCGGAAGCGTGGCGCAAGGGGGGTGGTGCACTCGACTGGAATCGAACCAGTGGCCTAAGGCTTAGGAGTCCCTCGCTCTATCCAACTGAGCTACGAGTGCCGACGCGCCGTGGCAGGTGCCCGAGTCATGTACGGGGACGCCGCCCGGCTGGCGCCCGGAAGTATAAAGCATCCGCCGCAGGTTGTGCGAGCGGCCCGCGAACCCTTGATTGCTCAGGGACGGGTTTGAAGCGTGCAGCCAGAGCGGCCCGTGCTGCGTTCCTGCGAACCCGAAAGATGAAGGCGTCCGGCAGCCGCCTCGCCGGGTGAGGGCAGACCTCGCAGCACGCCTCACCGGACCAGTCTGGAATCGGTGGCCCTTAAGATTGACGGGTGACTACAGAAACTGATCTGCGTCTCCCCGGTGGCCCTGCGCTGCACGTCTACGACACGGGCGCGAACGCCGCGCACAGCCCGCTCACCGTGTTCTGGCATCACGGCACGCCGAATACCGGGTCGCCGCCTGAGCCGCTGTTCGCCGCCTCTGAGCGCCTGGGCATTCGCTGGATCGGGTATGACCGGCCCGGTTACGGTGGATCGTCCGCGCTTGCAGGCCGGGACGTGGCCTCGGCGGCCCGGCATGTCGCCAGCATCGCCGACGCGCTGGGCGTAGAACGGTTTGCAGTGATGGGCCATTCCGGCGGTGGCCCACACGCCCTGGCCTGTGCCGCGCTGCTGCCGGGGCGGGTATTGGGCGCAGTCAGCATGGCTGGACTGGCACCCTACGGGGCAGACGGGCTGGACTGGTTTGGGGCCATGAATGCTGGCGGCTCGGCGTCACTGCAAGCGGCGCTGCGAGGCCGCGCCGTCAAAGAGGCCTACGAAGCGTCTGATCCACCGTTCGACTCTGCCATGTTCACCGCCGCCGACCACGCCGCGCTGGAGGGCACCTGGGCCTGGCTTCACAGCGTCGTGGGTCCGGCGCAGGCGGCAGGCCCCGGCGGACTGATCGCCGACGACCTGGCCTACGTTTCGCCCTGGGGTTTCGATCCGGGTCAGATCGCCTGCCCGACGCTGCTGCTGCACGGTGAACAGGACCGGGTGGTGCCGTGTTCGCACAGCGAATGGCTGGCCCGCCATATCCCAGGGGCAGAACTGTGGCTGCGTCCAGATGACGGACATCTTTCGGTGCTGAATTCCGGCGAAGCGGCTTTGGAATGGCTGTGGGAGCAGGCCGGGCGGGCCTGAAGGCTTTACGCCCGCGCCCGGTACCGTTCCAGCAATTCTGTTTTCAGGTCGTCGAAGCCAACCGCCTTGCGCTCCCTGGTGCCTTCCGTGGTGCGTTCGCGCACGCTCACCTGCCGGCCCGCCTGCTCC